>JANSYF010000006.1 GCA_024742575.1 Paracoccaceae bacterium
CGACTGGCTCACCTTCGCCTTGTCATGGCCATACGGCAGAAGGTCCTCTGACCCAATCCCGATCTTCTCTCCAATCTCCATGATCGGCTGCTTGCGCGCCTCGCGCGCGATCTCAATATCACTCTTGTACGACATGAAAGGAATCCTGTTGGATAGGGCGAACTGTTTATTCAGCCGCGATTTTGGTTACAGCCTCGACACGCACTGCCGAGAATTTGAATTCCGGGATCTTTCCATAGGGATCAACCGCCGGGTTTGTGAGGACATTCGCCGCCGCTTCGACGTAGGCGAAGGGAACAAAGACCATATCTTCCGCGACAGCACGATCCGCTCTCGCCATGATTTCGATGGACCCGCGTCGGGTCGTCAGGCGCAGCATATCACCGGGTTCGGCACCAAGCGCGCGCAAGGTCTTCG
The DNA here is from genome assembly GCA_024742575.1 of Paracoccaceae bacterium. GTDB lineage: Bacteria > Pseudomonadota > Alphaproteobacteria > Rhodobacterales > Rhodobacteraceae > Marivita. Next base: position 418 of record JANSYF010000006.1, read on the forward strand.
GATGCAGCGAGCAATTCGCCTCAGGTTCCACCGCGTCCAAAACAGACGCGCGTCGGGTCATGGACCCTGTATGCCAGTGCTCAAGTTGACGTCCCGTCGTCATGATCATCGGAAACTCGGCGTCAGGCGCCTCATCCGGCGACACCAAAGAAGCGGGGGTGAACCGGGCGCGCCCATCAGGACGCGGGAAACCATCGCCAAACACAACCGCTTGGCCCGGATCAATTGGGCTAAGCGACGGGTACGTGACTGTTTCGGTCTTCAGACGTTCCCATGTGATGTTGTCCAGCGATGACATCACTTGCTTCATTTCGGCAAAGACTTGGGACACATCGGTATACCCCCAATCCAGCCCAAGACGTTGCGCAAGTTCGACAGTGATCTGCCAATCCTCGCGCGCCTCACCCGGTGGTGGAACCGCAGGGCGCACTCGCTGGACCTGCCGATTGGTGTTACTGACCGTTCCGTTCTTTTCATACAGCGCAGAGGCAGGCAGGATCACATCGGCAAAACACGCTGTTTCGGTCAGGAAAATATCCTGCACGACCAAATGTTCGAGTTTGGCAAAAGCGTCGCGTGCATGCTCCACGTCGGGGTCCGACATGGCAGGGTTTTCGCCCTGAATATACATGCCCTTGATGTTGCCCGCATAGGCTTGATCGACGATTTCGGTGACGGTCAAACCTTTCTGGTTGGACCAATCCTCATCCCGCCCCCAGACACTGAAGATGTCCTCGCGGACGGCATCGTCCATGACCGACCGGTAGTCCGGAACGAACATCGGAATCAGACCCGCGTCAGACGCACCCTGCACGTTGTTCTGACCACGCAGCGGATGCAAACCGGCACCCGGGCGTCCAACCTGCCCTGTCATAAGTGCAAGGCTGATCAAACAACGCGAATTGTCCGTCCCGTGAATGTGCTGGCTGACGCCCATGCCCCAGAAGATCATGCCGGCTTTGGCGCCGGCAAAGGTGCGCGCCACGTCACGGATCACATCCGGTTTAATCCCGCAGATCGGCTCCATCGCTTCGGGTGTGAAGCCTTTCAGATGCTCTTTCTCCGCCTCCCAGTTTTCGGTGTAGGCATCGATGTATTGCTGATCGTATAAACCCTCTTCAACGATCACGTTCATGATCGCGTTGAGCATCGACACATCGGCGCCGGGTCGGAACTGCAACATTTGGTAGGCAAATCGTTTCAAGCCCTGCCCACGCGGGTCCATCACGATCAGCTTGCCACCGTTCTTGACGAACTGTTTGAAATACGTTGCCGCAACCGGGTGATTTTCGACCGGGTTTGCCCCAATGACGATCGCGACATCAGAGTTTTCGATTTGATTGAAGGTCGCGGTCACCGCGCCTGAGCCAACATTCTCAATGAGTGCGCTGACAGAGGATGCGTGACAAAGACGCGTGCAATGATCGACGTTGTTGTGTTTGAAGCCTTGCCGGATCAGCTTTTGGAACAGGTAGGCTTCTTCGTTGGTGCATTTGGCCGATCCGAACCCTGCGACAGATGCTCCACCATGTGCCTGACGCAGCTTGGCAAGACCGCCTGCTGCGACTGTCATAGCTTCTTCCCAACTGGCCTCACGGAAATGGGTCAGAACGTTGCCGGGATCGACATTCAATCCCTTTGGCGGTGCGTCCTCGCGTCGGATCAGAGGTTTCGTCAGGCGATGCTGATGATGGATGTAGTCAAAGCCAAAGCGCCCCTTGACGCAAAGCCGACCTTCGTTGGCCGGGCCATTGATGCCTTCGACATATTTGACCTTGCCGTCCTTGACCTTGAGCGAAACCTTGCAGCCAACACCGCAGAACGGACAGACACTTTCCGTTTCGGTATCAAAGTCGCCACGATCGCCAACCTGATTTGAATCCAAGACAGTCGCGGGCATCAATGCACCAGTCGGGCAGGCCTGCACACATTCGCCACACGCAACGCACGTGCTTTCGCCCATCGGGTCTGCAAAGTCGAACGTCGGATAACTGTCATGTCCCCGGCCTGCCATCCCGATCACGTCGTTAACCTGAACTTCACGGCAAGCGCGCACGCACAGCCCACATTGGATACAGGCGTCAAGGTTCACGCGCATCGCAACATGACTGTCATCCAGCAGCGGAATGCGCCCATCTTCGAGTTTGGGGAAGCGGTTTTGATCTATGCCGTTGACCTTGGCCATATCCCAAAGATGACTTGATTTGTCGTGGGCGGCATCGTGGTCCGGTTGGTCTGCCACCAACATCTCGACCACCATTTTGCGGGCATGGTTCGCCCGTGCCGAATTGGTTGTGACAACCATCCCATCTGTTGGAACGCGAATACAGGACGCGGCAAGTGTCCGCTCGCCCTCGATCTCGACCATACACGCGCGGCAGTTTCCGTCCGGGCGATATCCGGGCGCTGGCTTGTGGCACAGATGCGGAATGACAAGTCCGCGACCGTTCACAACTTCCCAAATCGTTGCGTCTGCGTCAGCGGTGACTGTTTCACCGTCCAGCGTAAAGGTGATTTGATCGCTCATGCCTTACACCTCATCCGCAAAGTGTTTCATTGTAAGACGAATGGGGTTTGGTGCCGCCTGCCCCAACCCGCAGATCGATGCATCGACCATCGCTTGGCTCAACTCTTCTAGGAGCGTCTGATTCCAACGATCTGCCTGCATCAGTTTGACCGCCTTTTCGCAACCCACCCGACACGGTGTGCACTGACCGCAGCTTTCGTCCTCGAAGAACCGCAGCATGTTCAGGGCGGCATCTCGCGCCTTGTCTTGGTCACTGAGGATCACAATTGCGGCGGAGCCGATGAACGTGCCGTGCGCTTGCAGCGTATCGAAATCCATCGGCACATCGTTGATTGATGCGGGCAGCAGCCCAGCAGATGGACCACCCGGCTGGTAGGCCTTGAACACATGCCCGTCGGTCATGCCTCCGGCAGCATCGATCAGGTCCATGATCGTCGATCCGGCAGGCAGCAGATACACACCCGGCGCTTTGACACGACCCGAGATCGAATAGCTCCGCAGGCCCTTGCGCCCATTCTTTTCAACGCTTGTCAAAACTTCGGGGCCTTCACGGCACACCCGAGCAACCCAATGAAGCGTTTCGACATTATGAACGAGCGTTGGTCGACCGAAGATGCCCACCTGCGCCACGAAAGGAGGGCGGTGGCGCGGCAGACCGCGTTTGCCTTCGATACTTTCTATCATGGCGCTTTCTTCGCCGCAGATATAGGCGCCTGCACCGCGGCGCAGGTCGATATAACCGGGGTCCACGATGCCCGCGGTTTCAAGCGCTTCGATCTCGGTTCGCAAGATGTGCAGCACCGCCGGGTATTCGTCGCGCATGTAGATAAAACAGGTCTCAGCCTCTACAGCCCAAGCCGCAATCAGCATGCCTTCGAGAAAAAGATGCGGTGTGCGTTCAAGGTAGTAGCGGTCCTTGAACGTGCCCGGCTCGCCTTCGTCGCCGTTCACGGCCAAATAGCGCGGTCCAGAATTGGCACGCACAAACCCCCACTTCTTGCCCGACGGAAAGCCTGCACCGCCAAGCCCGCGCAGCCCGGACGACAGAACGGTCTCTTGCACAGCCTCCCAATCGCCGGATGCGCGCAGGTCTCTTAGCGTCTGGTAACCGCCACCCGCCACGTAGGATGCATAGGTTTGATAGTCGGGGATGCGCGCATGGACGTGATCTGCGGCGATCGCAGCCCTCACCTTTTCCGGCGTCGCGTGATCAATATGGTTGTGGCCCAGTTCAAGTACGGGTGCCGTATCGCAACGACCCATACAAGGCGCGCGCAGCACGCGGACTTTGGCAGGATCAAGTCCCTCTTCAAGCGCCGTCTTAAGCTGCTGTGCCCCCGCCATTTCGCAAGACAAAGAATCGCACACCCGAATTGTCAGCGACGGTGGCGGGGTTTCATCTTCTTTGACGACATCGAAATGGGCGTAAAAGGTCGCAACTTCATAAACTTCGGCCATCGACAGCCGCATCTCTTCCGACAGAGCGCGAAGATGCGCTGCACTCAAATGTCCGTACGTGTCTTGAATGAGGTGCAAGTGCTCAATCAACAAATCGCCGGAGAGCTTTTTACCTTCAAGAAGCGCCCTGACATCGCTCCATGCTTGGTCATCCAACTGGCGACCTTTGGGCGTGTGACGCCCTTTGCCCTTGCCAGATTTCCAAACACCTTTGCGTTCATCAAGCGCCATCTTCAATCGTTCCCTTTACACTTCTGGCTTACGACATACTTTTCACCATGGTGAATATTTTTTGCATTTGCGTCAATGCTCAAATTTCTTTGTTAGGCGAAAGATTTTGCCAAGGTCTGAAACGGTACGGCGATAGCCCAACAATTTTTGGCCGGGCTTCATAACCCACAGATGTCAGTCACAATGAGAGTGATGGCGGATCGGACGGTCTTTGGAAATCTGTCGCGGCATGTCGCTTCACAGCCCCAACTCATACGATGCAAGGACAAGTCTGCCATGCGCCTTCCGAGGGTCGCTGTCCCGGCATCGCTTTGCACAATCCGCAAGAGTTTCGGTGCGATGATCGCGCAGCTTCAGTACGTCAGCTATCCACCAAAATGCTTTTCATGGTCAGCAACATTGAATCCACGCCTTCGTTGCCCGCAACGAAATCCGAGCACACGATGCAGGACTAGCCTTGCATCGACTATCGTCCGATCGCTTGGGAGACGATATCGACAATGCCCAGCGGGGTTGCCACCTGTTTGACGTTTTCGCCATCCGTTGCAGTGATTTTATTGCGACTTCCGGATGGTTCGATAAAGGCAAGGTTCGTCATGCGCTTATCCTCAATTAAACTGGCGGCCACCATCCACGATTAGGGTTTGCCCTGTCACGAAACCGGCAAGGTCGGACGCAAGGTACATAGCTGACCCGACCATATCCTGAGCATTTGCCGACCGTTTTAAAGCACCGCGTGTGACGCCGTAACTTTCCGCATCTTCGATCAGATCAAGGCTGGCTTCTGTCAGGGTAAAACCGGGTGCGATCACGTTAGCGCGGATGTTGTCGTCGCCCAATTCGCGCGCCAGTGACCGTGTCATGGCGATGACGGCACCCTTTGAGGCAACGTAGTGCATCCACAGCGGAGACCCCGAGAACACCGTCGCAGAGGCGACATTCACAATCGCGCCCGCCCCCGCGGTTTTCATCAATGGTGTCGCAGCACGAGTCATTTGCCAGACACCTTTGACGTTGACAGCCATCACCTTATCCCAGACATCTTCATCGATTTCGGTGAAATTCTTGCGCTCAAGCCCCGCATAGATCGCCGCATTATTGACCAGCACATCCAGACCACCCAAGGTTTCCTGTGCGAACTCCGCCAATTCTGCACAGCTTTGAGCATTGGTTACATTGACCTTTGCTCCATGCGCCCGCCCTCCGATGGCGTTGATTATCCGGGCCGTTTCTTGCGCGCCGCCTTCATCAAGGTCAGCAGCGATCACGCGCGCACCTGCGTCGGCGAACCCTTCGGCAAAAGCGCGACCAAGACCGCCCGCTGCTCCGGTCACGAGGACGCGCTTCTCTTTCAAGCCAAGTTCAGGCATCCTAATTTCCCTTCAGGTAGTGGTTTGACTGCGCCAGCGCGCGTCCGGATGCCAGCATTGCGCGAGCCATGCTTCGGCCCGCATCGGTGAGCATCGTTGGCATCACGAAATCTTCGAGCATCGCCAGCGTTTCATCGGTTTCTTGGCCGAACCAACCGCTGATTGTCGCGACACCATGGGGCGAAAACCGCCATGCCTTGTCAGCGTCTTTCACCAAGGCATCTTCCATTGACGAGGCTTCTTTCAGCGTATCGTGGCGGTCGATGATTGCCAGCACGGCGTCGATATCCACACCTGCCGGTTGATGACGCCGCAGGATATCGCCAGCTATGGCGACCCCGTAGATTTCGTGATCGCGCACCAGATCGGGGCGTGTGGCATTCGGACCAACCGCATCGCTAAGCAAGGCGGGATCAATCTTCTTCCAGCCGACGTCGTGTAGCAGGATTGCAGGCAAAACGATCGCCTCATCTACGCCGTCATGTTCGGCCAGCAATGCGCGGGCCAAGCGGTAGGAAATCAGCGTATGCACATCGTTCGAACGCACATCCAGAAACTCACTTGCGTCCTGCCACAAAGGAAAGTCCCGCGAAAGAAGGGTATCCACGGTCACATCGGCACCTCGTAGCTAAGGTACATGGTTTTGTATTCCAGATAGCTTTCCACGCCATAGCGCCCTTTTTCGCGCCCGACGCCGCTTTCTTTCATGCCCCCGAATGGCACGTAGTGCGACGAACGGTGGATGTCGTTCAGCCAAACCGATCCTGCCTCCATGCCCTCGCATAGAGTCAGGCCACGGGCGAGATCCCCCGCAAAAACAAATCCCGCCAGGCCGTAGCGATTATTATTGGCCATCCGCAGCGCATCGAACGCGTCATCTACCATGCAGATTCCGAGGACCGGGCCGAATGTTTCTTCGTTAAGGATCAACATATCATGGGTCGCGTCAGCGATAATCGTGGGCGGAAAATAGAAGCCACTGTCGTAGCCATCACCGGTTTTGCGATCACCACCAAGCACAATACGCGCGCCTTTTTCGCGGGCGTCGGTCACCTGCACCTCGCTGTTGGAATAGATTTTTTCGTTTACCAATGGTCCCAGATCGCCATCGCCACCTGCTGGGGCAAGCGTCAACTTGCCAGCTTTTTCTGCCAAGCGTGCAAGAAAGTCCTCATAGACAGGGCGTTCGACATAGACGCGGTTCACGCGGTAGCAAAACTGCCCCGAATTCGCAAAGCCATGGCGTGCAATCGCGGTGGTCGCCTTTTCCAGATCCGCGTCTGCGCAGACAATCGCCGCACTTTGCCCACCAAGTTCCAATGTCACACGCTTCATCGTGCCCGTGGCCGCCGCTGCAATCGCCTTTCCTGCAGCTGTGCCCCCAGTAAAAGCGATCTTCCGCGGGATCGGGTGTTCGATCATAGCTGACCCGATCCCCCTACCGCGGCCTGTAACGACATTGAAAACCCCAGCTGGAAGACCTGCCTTGTGGAAGATCTCTGCCAGCATGAGGGTCGACAAAGGTGTATCTTCGGCCGGTTTCGCGACCATCGTGCACCCTGCGATCACGGCTGCGCCCAGTTTGAACATCAGCAATGTCACCGGGTAATTGAATGGCGTAATCGCTATGACCACACCGAGCGGATCGCGGGTTACAATGGTCTTTTCACCAGCGCCAGACGCCAGTGACATCGTGGCCGTCAGACGCAACCCTTCTTCCGCGTAGACATCCAGCAGATCAGCCGAGCGGGCAATTTCTGCCACGCAGGCAGACAACGGACGCCCCAATTCCTTGTTGAGAATGGCCCCTACCCTTTGGGCATTCTCGCGCATGGCTTGTGCGCAGGCTTTCTGGATACGAACACGTTCAGCCATGGGCACCTGTTTCCAAGTCTCGAAAGCCCGCGCTGCCGCATGAATTGCGATATCGGCATCTGTGGCATCCCCGGCGGGAACGGTGTCAAACACTTCGCCTGTTGCCGGCGCAGTCACGTCTTGACGCGCACCTGCCGTCGCAGGGCGCCAAGCCCCATCAATGAACATCTCCATGTCCGCTCCTTAAATCACATGCAACATCAGCATGTTGCGCGATGCAGCGAGGGCTTCCGTCGCAAAGTTGCGTCCTGCCTCGGTTTCGAGCGTGCTTTTCTGGTCTTCCAAACGTTCTGCATAACCGTGCGGGGTAAGTTTGAACCAGTCGCTGGCCACCGCAATCCCTGTCACGTCAAAGCGCCACAGCTTGTCCGCATCCCGCACGATCCGGTCATTGAGGTGTCGCGGTTCGGGTCGTGTGTCATGGCCGTCGATGATTTCGCAGACCTGCCCGATCATATCTGCATCCCAACCGGTGGCTTCCAAAACCTCCGTGCCCATTCGTACACCCTCGGCCTCGTGGAGATAGCGCACATCAGATTGCAGCATATTCGGGCCCGAGAACCCTTTTTCGATGATGTCTTCCATGTCGATGGCATACCAGCCGATATCATGCAGCAAGACCGCCAGCAGGCAGACGTCTCGATCCGCCTCAGTGTAATCTTCCAGCAACCGTGCGGCCCATCTGAAAGACAACGGGATGTGAATATCGTTCTTGCGCGCACGCATATAGGGCTCGGCCTTACGCCAAACAGGATCGTAACGAGCAAAGTCTTTGGTCATATCAAGCATGATCGCCTCCGAATGTTGCGAGACACGCAAACCCTACGTGCCTCGCCTGTCGTTTCAGCTGAGGATTGTGACCTTGCCTGTGTTGCCATCGACACGGATCCGGTCACCTGACTTGATCTTCGAACTGGCAGACCCCGTACCAGTCACCGCTGGCAAGCCGTATTCACGACACACAATCGCAGCGTGGCTCATCATGCCGCCAATGTCGGTGACGGTGGCTTGGATCTTGCCGAAGACAGGTGCCCAGCTTGGCGCTGTGACCGGTGCCACGAGGATTTCACCCTGCTGGATTTCATTCAGGTGCTCGGGGCTGCGGATCACACGGGCGATCCCCTCAACAGCGCCGGGGCTGGCGGCCATGCCGACCATATCGCCACTATCATCGTCGCTACCGATCCAATTTTTAATCGAATCCGACGTGATCCCCCAAAGCATGATTGTAAACGGCTCGGTGATAACCTCTGGCGGATTGTTCAGCGCGGGCTGTGGCGCCTGCGTTGCAAGGGCGTCTATGATGCCCTTCCGGCGCGCGATCTCTTCGGGCCAATAAGCGGGTCCTGCCCAATCGCCCCCCGTCGCCCATGCATTGCCGTAATCAAAGATCACATCGCGCACTTCGTTGCGATCAAGATAGAACATGCCATCCTCAGTCGGCCAGAAGCCTTCTTCGTGCAGCAGCTTGGATAGCGCACGCATCTTTTTCCAGAACACGCCCATCGACCAATGTTCGATATAGAAATTGTGATCCTCGACGTAGGGGTAGACCGTACGCGCAAGGCCCAGCTTGCCTTGGAAGGCCTCGGCCGCTTCGGGTGACATCATTTCCTGATACTCGGATGCGATGCGATCGCGTTCTGCATGAAGCGCCTCCATTGGGCGTTCGATGGTTTCACCGGCCTGAACGCGGGCGACGTAGTCACGCAGATATCCCATCGGGATGTCCAGATTCTCGTTCCAGTATTTGTCAGTCGAATAGAAGCCGTTGCCTGTGGTGTAGTTGAACCAGGGATCTTTCGCGGCTTCCCAGGCGGCAACCCATTTCTTTCCGTTTTCCAACACGTTGACGGCTGCCAAAGCCTCTTCGGCAGAGCCCTTCTTCAAGGCACCCGCCACGCCAAGCTCAACCGCGAGACGCGCGAGTTTCTTCAATTCGTCATCGGGACGGAACAGATCGCTGTCGTGGCCCTGCACCATCTTGGCTATCGCCTGATCCGGAATCGTCGGAAACTGCTCTTTCATGAAGCCGAAGAAGTCGAGGTAGGCCGCATATCCTAGGTTCAGGAATTCGAAGTGATACTGCCACGTCCGATAGATCAACTGGATCATTCGGTCGTAGTTTTCGGTCAATGCAGTGGTGTTATCCAAACCGACGCCGTCTTTAACCCATGCCATCGGAACCACATCGGGAAGTTTTTCGAATTCGATCGCTTCCATCTCGTCAATGTTGGCTTTGACCTTCTTGTGCCAGTTTTCCAGAAGCGTTGGCCAATTCTGGAAATAGTGGCCTGCACGCTCCATGAACTGCGGAATGCGGGCCTCGATCTTTTCAGGCGGGACACCTATCGGCGACATGTAGACGTAGCCGTTGTGGATCCGGTAATCGACACCGTTTGCAGGTGGCACAAGATAGTGGCGTGTATTGTATTGACCCAGGCATTTGACAGCGAATTCGACCGTCAATGTATCGAACGGCTTGAACGGGTTCGGCCAATGCTGGCTGTCGCAGAACCAGAACTTCTGATCTTCCTTCTCACGCAACGCGGGCTGGAATTTCAGATAATAGGGATACAGGTCTTCCCAGCCTTCGGCACCCGCGGGCGCTTTGAGGTCATAGGCGCTCGGAAACATTGGCGTTGTTGCGTCCATTTGGTGTTCTCCTCCCAGAGATATCTTGAGTTATTTCTTCGATCCAACAGGGTTGTTCAGAGCCCCCACCATGCCCATCATGCCTGTTGAAAAACTGGTCTTGGCCGGTTCCACCGGGTTTTGGGACCAAACGGTTTCAGGGCGGCTTTGCAGCGCAACAAGGTTCTCGCCCTCGGGCATGTCTGCATCAAAGGCCCATTCAACGTCTTGTGGGCATTTGTTTTGGCGCTCCAACGCTTTTGCAAGTTGTGCCACAGCAATGATCTGCGCGTCGGTCAGGCATTGGGCCTGGCGTCGGTCTGCCCCCACTTCGCGCTCCACGGTTGTCGCGGCGATCACATCGGGTACCAGTTCAACGTGTTTGTCGAAAATCTTGCGGTCGATGACTTCCATCAGGACTTTCTCGACGGTGTAATTGTCCGGGGTGACGATTCCCGAAACGACGAGTTCCCCAAGGCCGTAAGACGCATCGATTACGATGCGCGTGCGGTCACCGGTCAGTGGATCGAGTGTCATGGCCACGCCCGCAGTCTGCGCGTTCACCATTTTCTGAACCGCGACACTCATCAAAACGTCAATCTGGCCCAGGTTGTTGTTGTGGCGGTACTTCATTGCACGCGCTGTAAACAGTGAGGCCCAGCAGTCACGCACGTGTTCGACAACTGCGTCTGCGCCGACGACCCAAAGGTACGTGTCCTGCTGACCCGCAAAGGACGCATCCGGCAAATCTTCGGCGGTTGCCGAAGATCTTACGGCAACGGGAAGGTCATCGCCCATGGCATTGTAATCAGCGCGAAGTGCAGCTTCGACCTCGGGGGGCATCTTATGTGACCGAAAGCGGATCTGGATCGCTTGCGCAGACCGCTCTAGCGACACAACATCATCAAACGTCGTGCTGGCCAACTGGGTTTCGATTTCGCCCCGAAGCCCAGTTTCGTCGAACATGGCAAGGTAGGCGTCTGTCGTCACGGCAAACCCTGTCGGCACGGCCACACCTGCCTGCGTCATCTCGCCAAGGCTGGCACATTTACCGCCAACGCGGGCGTGATCTTTTGTGCCAATTCTGTCGAATGAGAGCGTGAACGAGGTCATTATTTTGCCTCCAAACCAAGATCCACCGTTACCTGATTTGGAACGCGGAACGAGACATTGTGAAGGTATTCGATGCACTGATCCGGCTTCATCGACATGTTGGGGAAGCGGGCCGTCAATTCGCGCAGCATGATGCCGAATTCCATTTTGGCCAGCTGAAAACCGATACAGAAGTGGATACCGTATCCGAAGCTGAGGTGATTGCGCGCATTCTTACGTTGAATGTCAAAGGCTTCCGCGTTCTCGAACACGTCGGCATCGCGGTTGCCTGACCCCATTATTAGCAGAATGTCGGCCCCTTCGGGAATGGCTATCCCCCCGATTTCTGTGGCCCTCTTGGCGCGGCGGCGCCACGAAACGATGGACGGTTCAAACCGCAGGATTTCTTCAGTCGCGGCCGGAATAAGGCTTGGATCGGCACAGATGGCATCCCAAGCGTTTCGGTTAGACATCAACGTGATCACCGCGTTTGCCATCAACGTCGTCGTCGTTTCGTGCCCGGCAAAAAGCACCGAATACATCAAGCCAGCGATTTCTTCATCCGTGATATCGGCTCCTTCGGCCTGTACCGTCACCATATCAGTCGGAAAATCATCTCCCGGCGCCTTTTTGCGTGCCGCCACCAAGCCACGGCAATAGGCCCAGTAATCGACCATTTTCTGCGCCAGCGGCAACTGTTCCTCGTCACTCAGATCGCCCCATGTCAACAGCGCCCGGCTGGCCGCCCAGTCTTTGACTTTTGGCACGTCTTCGTCCGGAATTCCCATCAGTGCAAACAACACCAAGGCCGGCACATCATAGGCCACGTCACGAAAGAAATCGCACTCCCCGACTTCAGCGATCTTGTTTAGATGACGGTCAACGATCGCTTCGATCTGTGGTTGAATCGCCTTGAAGCGTCGCGGCCCAAATGCAGATTGCGCTAGTTTGCGGATGCGGGTGTGATCTGGTGGGATACGGGCCGACAGCCCAGAGTAAACGGTAAAGCCGCCCTCTTTCATGATCTGCTTGCCAGCCTCACACATCGGGCGCATCGGCGCTTGCGCATTTTCAGACGAGAACGTGTCCCAGTCGTCGAAAACGCCCTTGATATCGGCGTGGCGCGTCACGATCCAATAGCCGCTTTCAGGGTCCTGGAAAACGGGCTGATCCTCGCGAAATTCCTTCCACTTGCCGTGAGGCGCACTTAGATCGAAGATGTTGAACTCTCCAACCTGTGCCTGTGCTTGAACGCTCATCACATGTCCTCCCCGACATTCAATGTGTGTTTAGACTCACACTAGCGCACGCGCTTTGGTTTTTCTTTGGGAGACTTAAGTCGCTGTCAGGAAATGGAATTCACCAAGTCTGTTCTGAGTCGTTCCAAGGCATTGGTCTCGGGCTCTAAGTCCATCGCCTCCATCGCGTTCAGGTATTGGCGATACTGGCGTGCGATTGCATCGGACCGGTTCTGGGCTTGAAAGATACGCATCGCCTCAGCGTGCGCAATTTCACACACGGCGTCCATTTGCAGTGCCTTTTGGCAGCTTGCCAAAGCGTCCCGAAACTGCCCACGCTGGCGCAGGATCGCAGCTTTGTCTCGCAGCACTTTAAGGGCCATGTCACGGAACCATTCTCGTTTCGGCACGACCCAGTTTTCCATATCGTTCTCGAAATAGGTTGCAGACAGGTCTTCGAACAGATCCCCCGAATACAACCTGTCAGCGGCGTCCAATAATGTGACTGCCTCTTCTAGCTTTTCTGCCTTGGCCAGAACCTTGGCACGGTTGCAGAACTGTTCAAAGGTTGCGATATCGATCCACGTACCCTCGGGCGGAACCAAAGTGTAATAGCTTCCATTTCGTCTGACGAAGCCGGAGCCGCCAAGTGTTTTGCGCAACATCGCAATGGCGTGATGAAGTCGCTTGCGCTTCTTTGTCTCGTCCGGCTCATCGGACCACAAAAGCTCAGCCAAATGATCAGTCGGCGCACCCTTTTCACCACGTTGAAGTAGATAGGCGAACAATAGCTTGGTCTTTCGTGGTGCACTTCCAGGAATGTCCCATTTGATCTGGCTTCCGTCTGATAAATACACTCTGAGGCGCCCGAAGCACCTGATCTTCCATATTTCATCCTTGCCGACACGCGGTCGCAGGCGGCGGGGCACCGTGATCCACTGAGGGTTGGCTCCGGACGCATCACCTTCGTCGTGAACGGGAGTGTTTTCGTAATCCGGAACAAGACGCCCCAGAACGAAACCGATCTGCTGCGAGATCGTGGCCCCCGCCTGATAGGCCGGTGGCAGCCAGAAAGGATTGTCATACAGGCCTGATGGTGCCAGAAAATGGCTGTGCCCGCGCAAGGCGGCCAATAGCTGATCTTCGATCATTAGACTGCGTGCGTATACGGAAACGATTGAAACCTGCGTGTCTTCAGCGATGCGGTCGCAAAATCCGCCCCACCGCTCAAAGTTTGCCGTCGCCGAGATGGTACCGGCCCCCCAGCGCATATCAACGATGACAACAGAGACAGAAGGTACCGCTTCGACGACTGCCTTGATGCGCCCGCTCACGTCGGCCAGTTTGATCGGAATATCGTCCAGCCCGGTTTGGGTGAAATCCAAACGGGTCTGGTTGGGGTAATTAGGCAGAAAACCCGGATCATCGGCAATAATAAGAACGCCAGTCGTGACAGCCAGCTGCACAAGGGCACCAGCCACGAAGTCATCGCCCGCGTCGTCACATATGAGCGAAGCATTCGAAGGGCGCACCCAGTCGACGCGGTTGCCAAAACTGTTCATTTCAACTTTCTGGCCTCCTTTCCGATTTGCGCGAAGACCTTCCTATGCACACATCGCATTGCACAGCTTTAGAGGTGCATGCGGCCTCTGACGAGACCTTTTCAGCGGGGTTCATGGCTCCGTGCACCCCGAAGCGGGTGCCATAGTCAGTCTCTTTTGTTGCAGTAAATGTTATCAAAGGGGCGGCATCAAACCGCGGCAGGTTCAGATCTTTGTCAAGGCCGCTCCAAAATGAAATCGGGCACAATGCCTGCGGCCGAAACGGCCTTTTCGGCATCCTGTCCTGCAAAAAATCCGTAGTTCGCAATCAACGCCGACGCGATCCCCACGTTGCGTGCCCCAAGGATGTCTGTGTGCAGGCTGTCGCCGACCATCACCACACGCGACCGGTCCACATCACCCAGTCGCTTAAAGGCCAAATCGAAGATATCCGCGAACGGCTTGCCGTAGAACTCGGGCGCTATCCCGGTACAATCAGCCAATCGGTGCGCAAAATGGCCCGGCTCGACCGAGAACCCCGTCTCTCGTGGCGCGACGATATCGGGGTTGCCGACGAGCACTGGGCGTGGCCGTTTCCGAAGTGCGTCTTCCAGTAACATCTGCCGCTCTTCGGTCCACGCAGCGCTGCCCACGAGCAAGAAACCTTCGACGGTATCGTAATCTTCGGGGGCCTCTTCGAGATAGGTCAATGTGAGGCCCTCAAGATCACGCAATCCCGTGCTGCGGGTGGCCATCAATCCCCAATGTAAACCGCTTCGACCGTTAAGCCCGGCCAGCAGCGTTGCCCTGCTGGTGATCACATCTTCTGGATCGAAGTCGTATCCAAGTCGGACATACTTTTCGGTCAGGGCTTTGTGCGGAAAGCCTGCCGCATTCGACACCACCAGGACACGCTTGCCGTCGGACTTAAGGGCTTCAATGCGTTCTCGCGTTCCGGGGATTGCAGCGTCCCCGATATTCAAAACGCCAAATGCATCAAGAAGAAAGACGTCGAAATCGTCTGCAATGTCCGCCAGCGAATTGGCGCGGCGATACTCTACGCCAGTTGGTACGACTAATGGCAGTCGGTGACGGACCGCTTCATACGCCTGAAACGCGGCTTCGGTCGACAGTGCCATCAAATGATCGCCCCCCGTACTTTGGCAGACACCCATTCGCTGATGACTACTGCGGCAAGGATAACCAGCAAGATCAGACTGACTTGGGGCCAAGCCAGAACGTTCAACGATGACGACAATTGCAGACCAATGCCGCCAGCGCCCACCAGCCCCAAGACCGTGGACTCGCGGATGTTGATATCCCATCGGAAAACGGCAACGCCTGCAAAGGCCGGCATGATCTGCGGAACGATCCCATACGCCATCACCTGCCAACGCGACGCGCCGGTTGCGGTGATCGCTTCGACCTGCGCGTGGTCAATTTCTTCAATCGCTTCGTAAAGTAGTTTGGCGCAGAACCCGATTGAGCGGATTGCAATCGCAATCACACCGGCAAAGACCCCCGGTCCGATGATCGCGATCAGCAGCAGCGCCCAGATCAACGAATTAATCGACCGCGTAGAGACGATGACGAGCAATGCAATGGGACGTATTAACAGCTTTGATGGAGTCGTATTGCGTGCGGCCAGGAATGCAACGGGGACTGCAAGAAACAGCGCGATGATGGTTCCCAGCGTGGCGATGTTCAGCGTATCCCAGATCGGACGACCCAGTTGGGTGATATATTCCCAACGTGGCGGGGTGGCGCGTGTCCAGATATCATTGGCAATGCGTGGAGCATCCCAAACAAAGAACCACGTGGTCGATTCCGAGATGATCTGCCAACAAATGGCAAAAACGAGGAGTCCCAAAAGCCAGCCGAACCAGCGGACAAGCTTTTCCCGAAGCGTGTGGCGGCGCCAGATTTGAGCACCTTCTTTTTCAAGCACCGGCATTATTGCACCCTCGCCCGAATGACGCCCGAGAGGTACTCCAGCGCCATTACGATACCGATGATCAGGATAAGAATGGCCGCTGCAGTATCATATTCATACCGATCAAACGCAGTATTCAGGGTTGCGCCGATGCCGCCTGCACCCACAAGACCAAGGATGGCACTTTCGCGAAAGTTGATGTCGATCCGGTATATGGACAGTCCAACAAGTCTTGGCATGACTTGAGGTTGAACGCCATAATTGATCCATTGCATCCACTTTGCGCCTGACGCCTTGATCGCTTCGGCTTGCACCTTGTCCATCGATTCAATGTCTTCGGCCAAGAGTTTGGAAAGAAAACCGATTGTGGCAAAGGACAGCGTCAGGAACCCCGCCAACGGGCCAAATCCAAAGATCGCCACCAACAGGATCGCAACAATAATTTCCTGCAAAGCACGGCTTACGGCGACGATGCCCCGGCAAATCACATAGACTGGCAAAGGCGCAATATTGCGCGCAGCCCCCAATCCGATGGGAATAGAAATTAGGATGCCGACAACGGACGCCGCTACGGTCATCACGATGCTTTCCAGCAGGCCTTCCCAGATATCTCCAGCACGGCTTACAAAGTCCGGCTTCGTAAAAGCCAGCACGAACTGCCAGCCACGGTCGAGCCCTTCGTAAACTCGCCCCCAATCGACTTCGATCGTCATGAACGCAGCGATCAGGTAGGCGACAAAGCCAGCAATCAACCCCCACCGCAAAACCGGGTTGCGAACAAAATGCGGCTTGCGCCATCCCTGCCCCAACATGTCATCCAATTCGCGATGGCTCATTCTGCGGCCTCGACGTCTTCGTCGCTTTCGACGGCTTCGATGGTCGCTTCCCAGTCCTCTTCACCGTAGATTTCAGTCAGCTTTTCGGGTGTCATTCCCGCCGGAACGCCGTCGAACACGATCTCGCCGAACCGCAAGCCGACAATCCGCGGTACAAACATCTGCGCAAGGGCCACGTCATGGATGTTGATAATCGCAGCGAGCCCACGTTCGCGGCAAAGCTCGGTGATCAATCGCATAATCTGACGGCTGGTCTTGGGATCAAGGGACGCCGTCGGCTCATCCACAAGCAGAAGCTTTGGATTCTGGATCAGGGCACGGCAGATCCCGACGCGCTGACGTTGACCGCCCGACAATTCGTCCGCGCGTTTGTCAGCCATGTGCAGTAGCCCGACGCGATCCAAAAGGCGAAACGCTTCATCGACATCCGACTGCGGATAGCGTCGCAAAAAACTGCGCCAGAAGCCGACGTACCCCAACCGACCGGACAACACGTTTTCCATAACGGTCAACCGTTCGACCAAGGCATATTCCTGAAAGATCATGCCCATCTCGCGACGGGCACGGCGCAGCGCCCCGGACCCAAGCTGCGTCAAATCAGTGTTATCCAACAAGACAGCACCGCTTGTGGGCTCCACCAGACGGTTGATGCAACGGATCATCGTCGATTTGCCCGCACCAGAGGGACCGATCAAAGCCAAAACCTGACCTTTTGGCACCTCAAGATCAATCGCTTTCAACGCCTGATCACCGGTCTTGTATGTTTTTGTAAGCTTCTGAAGACGCAGCATATTCACCCACCTAAAACGGCAATATGACAGGCCCATGACAGGCCTGTCTTGTCTGAAAGGATTGGGTCATTCGCAGGCGTAAGACACACCGTTTGCCGCGTCGATCTTGCGGATCACTTCCCAGAATTCCTTGTAGGTCATGGGCAGGAACTGACCCTCATTCGACTTTTCGAACTCGGCCTTCAGCGTTGTGCCTTCCCATTCAAAATTGAAAAACGCGTTCTTGATCTTGTCTTTCAACTCGGGCGTCAGGTTATGCGCGGTGCCGAAACCGGTCGTCGGGAAGGTCTGCGATTTATAGATGGATGACACCTGATCTGGGGAAATCACCTCACGTTCGATCATCCGGCTCATCACCGAGTTGGCGATGGCGGCAGCCGGATAATCCTTATTGGCCACCCCAAGGATTGAGTTGTCATGTTTGCCCGAGAAAACCGGCTCAAAATCACGTTCAGCTTCCAACCCGAATTCCGCCTTCAGGATCGCAGACGGTGCCTTGAAACCAGAATTGGATGTGGGCGACGTAAACGCCAACTGCGTGCCCTTGATGTCGGCAGGCGACGCGATGCCGGAACCGGGATAGGTGATGATCTCCATCTCGTAGCCGAAATTGCCATCTTCTGACGCCATAATGGTGAATGGATTGAACCCGGCGCAGTTCACAGCCAGAGGGTTTGATCCGGTGTTGAAGCCTGCGATATGGAGACGGCCTGACCGCATCGCCTCGATCTGGGCTGCGTTATTCTGAACTGGGAAGAACACGACGGATTTGCCAGTCTCCGCTTCCAGGTGTGTCAGGAAATCCGACCATGCTTCTTTATACACCGCGGGGTCTTCCACAGGCGTGTACGCAAAGATCAGCGTATCCGGATCCACGAGATCGGCCGGATCGGTTGGTGTGTCGGCTAGCAGATCGCCATCAACGTCGCAGAAACGATCATCCAGATCCCCACGCGGGCAATCCTGTGCAGACGCAGTGGTTCCGAACGACATCAACGCGATCGCAGATGCGCCCAACATTAGTTTGATATCCAGTTTCATGTAACTTCCTCCCAATTGCGCGGTGTTTTTCACCGCTTTACGTTCTCTTTACGTTAGGCTGATCGTGCGACGACCACCTCAACATCAGCCCCTTCGAGCTTTGCCAAAAGCTCGCCTTTTGGGCGGGCATCTACGACAATTGAATTCAGGTCCGACATGTCGCCGACATGCGCGAGGCCCTTGCGACCGAACTTGTGAGAATCGATGAGCAGATGCCGCTTTGCCGCACGGCTGAGCATCATACGCTTTACCGCAGCAAACCCGCGAACCGTTTCAGACGGGCCTTCGGCTGAAAGGCCCGAAGCCCCAATCATGCAGCGATCAACGTTGAACCGCGCCAGAAATTCCAACGTTTCGGTCCCGATCACTGCAGACTCCGCGGCAAGGTATTCGCCCGGGCACAGCAGCACTTCGGGTGCACCGTGGCCGATCGTCATGGCTACTGGGATCGAATTGGTGATGACTGTGCACTGCGTTCCAAGAAACGCGAGCGCGCGCGCCAATTGGATGGTGGTCGATCCGGAATCAATCATGACGGTCTCCCCGTCCTGCACCATCTTGGCCGCTTTCAACCCAATGCGTTCGCGCTCTTCGATCCGGGCGCTGGTACGTTCATCAAGACCCGGATAATGCCCCTGCGCAGGGGCTGATGCCCCGCCGTGCGCGCGGGCGATCAATCCATCATCGGACAACGCATCAAAGTCGCGCCGCACCGTTTCGGTCGAGACATTGAACCGACGTGCCAGTTCGCTGATCCGCACATGCGGACGCAACTTCAATTCCAACAGAATCTGTCGACGTCGGTCGGATTTCTTAAGCCGATCCCGGCTCTTTTCCGCACTGGCGTCCCGTGTTTGAGTGTTTGACATCCGTCGCCCCGACTCGAATTCTAGATCATTTTTGTGGTCTTTCCGACATTTTGCAAATATTTTTGTTGTATAAACCCCATCATGGTGATCAAAATTCCCTAAACACCACCAATCACAAAGGTACTTTGCCAATTATGCTTCGGCACATCGCTGCCTACGACGGGTTGATATGATCATCCTCGCCACACATCTCGCCGCGGCAGTCGCGCTTTTGCTTTGGTCGACACGATTGATCCGAACAGGCGTCGAACGCGCGTTCATGCCCGAGCTAAAAATCGTGCTCAAACGATTATCTGGCAACGCTGTTTCCGCGGCGGCAGGAGGAAGTCTGGCCGCAATGGTGATGCAGAGTGCTACAGCGGTAGCGCTGATTAGCGCAGGATTTGCGATATCTGGAATGCTTGCGCCTCAGACTGCATTGATCTTGCTTTTCGGCGCAGAGCTTGGATCAGCCTTGATGACGCGCGTGCTGATCCTTCCGGTTGAGACTGTCCTTCCCTTCGCTTTGTTGATCGGCGTGATTGCCTTTTTCAAAGCAAACACCCGCAAGACCAAACAGGTTGGACGTATTATCATTGGTCTCGCGCTGGTGTTCATTTCCCTTGGCATGATCCGCGAAGCCACAGCGCCCATCAGTGAGAATGCCATTATCCAAAGCATTGCTGCCTATTTCCGCGATGATCTCATCAGCGCATACGCGCTTGGCGCACTAATGACGTGGGCTATGCACTCAAGCCTTGCAGCCGTTCTCACATTTGCGACCTTTGCGGCCACAGGTCTAATTGCCCCTCCAGTTGCAGCGGCCTTGGTCATCGGCACAAACATGGGCGGTGCAGTGATCCCCTTTGCGCTGTTGTGGTCGGCTGAAAGGCCCGCACGCGTGATCGTCTTGGGAAACCTTATGGCGCGAGGCACCATGTCGCTGGTTTTCCTCGGGATTCTGCTCAGCGGCACTGTCGACCTCAGCTATTTCGGAGCCAGCGCTGGTGCGCAGGTCGTCATGCTGCACATCGTTTTGAACAGCGCAGTGTTGCTAGTCGCGCTTCCGTTGGTCGGAATGATCGTCCGTGTTGTCGACTCCACACTTCCCCGTCACAGCACGCCAGAAACGGACTCGCTTACAGCACTGGACCCAGATGCGCTGAACCATGCACCGCTGGCGTTGGCTTGCGCACAGCGGGAATTGTTGCGGATGTCAGAAACCGTGCAGGCCATTCTGGTACCGGTTATGCATCTCTTCCGCACTTGGGACCCGGAACAAGCCCGTGTGATCGAACGTCGCGAAGACGAAATCGACAGGATGCACTTTGAGACGAAAATCTACGTGTCCCGATTGCGCGAGACCAATATCAAACCATCACAGGACAAGAAGACGCTGGAGATCGTGGCGATGGCCAACAGCCTCGAAGAAGCTGCCGATCGCATTGCAGTGACTTTGGTCTCATTGGCTAAAAAAATGTCGGACGAGGCGATCACCTTTTCCGACGAAGGCCTTGCAGATATCGCGCATTTCCATGACCAGATCGTCACCAACGGTCAGCTGGCACTCAGCGTTCTGACAACTGGCGATGCAGAGGCAGCACGACAGCTGGTGGCGGAAAAAGACCGTATTCGCATTGAAGAACAGAAGCTTCAGGAACGCCACCTCAAACGTTTGCAGCGCGGGGCAACCGCCAGCATCGAAACCACCAACATCCACCAGGAAACTTTGCGGGTATTGAAGCAGATCAACGCCGCCCTGACCTATGTCGCCTACCCGATCGCAGAGGAAACCGGCGATCTTCTTGAAAGCCGTCTTGCCCGCCCGCGCAGCGTCGGAGGGGCCGCATGACCAACGCCAAGGCCCCCACTGATCAGATCGCCGCGCTGCCCGTGCATTGGGACAAGAACGGAAAATTGCGCGTCCTCATGGTGACGTCACGAGATCGGGGTCGTTGGGTGATGCCCAAAGGCTGGCAAATGGACGGTAAAAAACCATGGCGCGCTGCCGAAATCGAAGCTCTCGAAGAAGCTGGGGCAGTAGGTTTCATTTCGGATACCCCCATTGGGCATTACCACTACGACAAGCGATTGGACGACGGGACAAGCACACCCTGCCGCGTGATGCTCTATCCAATGGTGGTTGAGAAGCTCAAACGTCGATGGAAGGAACGGAAACAAAGAAAACGGCATTGGTTCTCACCCAAGAAGGCAGCCAAGCTAGTTGAAGAAAAAGAGCTTTCGGAACTTCTTCGCGAAGTTGCCGAAAATCGCAAAACCATAACCATTATCGAGGACATGCGAAAATCCGCATAGTTTTGGGCACATCAATAGAAACCACAAAAGCTGAACTGAAACGGGTGGGTATAGTGAAGAAATCGACCACAACGACCCTCGGGGCAGTGATTGCGCTGGCTATATAGATGTCCGCGGCTCAAGCAGAGAAGCTATCGCTGTCTTGTTCGGCGTAGGAAGAATGGTGCGCAACTGATGACCCGCAGCTTTCAGGATGCCGCCGTTATCGACATGAACATGACCCGCTAATCCTCGGGTGCAACCTATGCGCAGGTCCGGGCCGAAGCATGAAACCCAAAAAGCCGACGTCCGGCTTGGACAGTTCAGCAGGCGAATGAATGGGCCGAACTGTCACCGTCAAGTTTTGGATAGATGGCAATCCGCGCGTCGGTGGCATGGGTTTCCGAGTTTTTAAGATATCAACTCCGAGCAGAGAGCTGATAACCCGGCGCAGCCACGGCCTGTACGGTTGTAATCGGCGACGGCCCGATCCACGTGGTCCGCTCGATGACGAACAATGCGCCACCCACGGGCGTCGAGAGGTGTTGCGCTGTCTCGCCTTCTGCGCTCATTGCGGAGAACCTGACTTCGATGCGACTGTAGGGCTTATGACGAACGAGCCATTCGTTTGCACTTTCCAGCGTCAAATCGACGGACAAGATCTCAGGCGTCGAAGTTATGTCTATCCACCGATCCTCAAGAATGTAGGGTCGGTTGTCAGCAAGGTGCAGTGACTTCACATTCAGCATCTGAACAGCCTGCTGAATTCCGAAACACGCCATGATCGCAAGTGGTGTTTCTTTGAGTTCGCGGCTGATCAGCTGATAATTATACTTTGCACCGCGTTGCTCCACTTCACGGCGGGTGATGGGAATGTCGAACGTGGCTCGAGTGACGGGGTCGGTCCGGACATGGGTGCCCCCCTTGCGCTTGCGTTCGACCAACCCGGCAAGCGAAAGGTCCTGCATGGCGCGATGCACCGTTGTGCGAGCACAGCCCAATTCCAATGCAATATCTTCGTCCCGAGGAAGCTTGTCACCCGGCTCGTAAGTTCTGTTCAGGATCCGCGCGCGGATCTCGTCACGGACATCGGTCCATGAAATGCGCGTTTCCACGTTCAAATATCCGTCTCCAAACGGTTCATCGTCAGCTTGTATCTTTCGACTATCGCATCGCGCCGGAAATGGCGACCGTTCGTCACAACGTGCCGACCCGCGCTCCAAACTTCGCGAATACAGGATTGGCCGCCGCCACCAAAGATAAGGCTGTCGAGCACAGCATCTCCGTGGCGATTGCAAAGCCATTCGTTGTCATCATCCAACGCGACAAGATCTGCCAAAGCTTTAACTTCGATACGACCACTGTTGCGGCCGCCCGCGCGTGCGCCACCGTTTGCTGCGATGTCGAACAAGACGCGACCGGTTGAACGGTCGCGCGTTGCCAATGCAGCTCTAGACCGGTCTCGCAGACGTTGAGAATACTCAAGCGTCTTCAATTCATCGAACAGGGAAATCTGGATATTGGAGTCAGACCCAAAACCGACCGCCCCCTCTGCGTCCAAATACGTCGTGCCGTTGAAGATGCCATCGCCAAGGCTCGACTCCGTGATCGGGCAAAGACCTGCAACAGCACCGGTTTGCGCAAGCGCAATTGTCTCTGTGTTCGTCATCTGTGTGCAATGGATCAGACACCACCGTGCGTCGACCGGGTGATTGTCCAGCAGCCATTCGGTTGGCCGAGCATTGAAATGCGCAAAGACCTCGTCAACCTCGGCCACCTGTTCAGCAAGATGCATGTGAACAGGGCCCGTTGCCGAATGTTCTACGACAGTGCGCAAGCCCGACGGGTCCACTGCGCGCAGGGAATGTGGCGCAACGCCAATGGCATTGTCCGCGAAGCCGTGGACAAGCGCAGCCGCAGCGTCAGCATGCAAACTCAGAAAACGGTCGGGATCATTACCGAACCGCTGCTGGCCGCCATTCAGAGAACGCAAGTCACACCCGCCAAACTGGTAATAAACAGGCAGTAAGGTCAGACCGATCCCAGCTGCACAGGAAGCGGCCACGATCCTTTCTGACATTTCCCCAAGGTTGGCATAGGGTACGCCGCCCACGTCGTGGTGCAGGTAGTGAAACTCTGCGACCGCACCAAACCCGGCTTCGAGCATTTCCATGAAAACAAGTGCTGCAATCGCTTCGACATCTTCCGGCGTCAACTGGTCAAGGAACTTGTACATCAGCCGACGCCAGCTCCAGAAACTGTCCTTTGGGTCGGGACCTTTTGCTTCGGTCAGTCCCGCCATAGCCCTTTGAAATGAATGGCTGTGAAGATTGTGCGGCGCTGGCAGCAAGACCCCGGCACGGTGGGTCGGCGCTTGCGAGAAAGACCCAACGTGTTCGATTCGCCCCTTCTCGCAGATCGTCACCTCGCGATCCGATTGCCATCCAGAGGGAGTAAGGCACTGTTTCGCGTGGATGATCTGCACGTCAACAACTCCATTGACAATTTTATGTAGGTACATATTAATTTTAAAAGGGATTTATTGCAAGGAAGACAAATGCCGCAACACTTTGTCATTTCCGGAGCAAAGATAGCCACTTTGGTGCATGAGGCTTATGGGTACGACCTGCTCGAAGACGCAGCCATCGTGGTTGACGGTGACACCGTCGCTTGGGTTGGCCCTTCAGCCGATGTCCCCTCCAGCTACAGCGAGTTCGAACACCAAGATCATACAGGTCGATTGATCACTCCCGCGCTCATCGACTGTCACACGCACATCGTTCACGGCGGCAATCGCGCCCGCGAATTCGAAATGCGGCTGAACGGTGCCAGCTATGAAGAGATCGCCCGCGCCGGGGGGGGGATCGTGTCCACCGTTGCGGCCACACGTGGGGCCTCAGAGGCCGAGTTGCTGCAAAACGCCCTGCCCCGCATCGACGCGCTAATTGCCCAAGGTGTCGCAACGGTCGAGATCAAGTCGGGTTACGGGCTGGACCACGACACCGAGTTGAAGATGCTGCGCGTCGCCCGTGCACTGGGCCGGGCCCGGCCGATCCGGGTTGTGACCAGTTTCCTTGGCGCGCATGCGGTCCCGAAGGGCAACGATGCGGACAGATATATCGACGACGTTTGCATCCCGGCACTGCGCGCGGCCCATGCCGAAGGCTTGGTCGATGCGGTAGACGGGTTCTGCGAAGGGATTGCCTTTGACACCGCGCAGATCGCGCGGGTGTTCGATGTGGCGCAGGAACTTGGCCTGCCAGTCAAACTGCATGCCGAGCAGCTGAGCCATCTAGGCGGGACAGCCCTTGCCGCAAAATACAGCGCGCTTTCCGCTGACCATGTGGAATACGCGACCGAGGAAGACGCCAAGGCGCTGGCCGCGTCCGGAACAGTGGCCGTTCTTTTGCCGGGCGCATTCTACACAATCCACGAAACCCAAGCGCCCCCAGTTCAGGCGTTCCGTGATAACGGCGTTTCGATGGCCGTGGGCACCGATTGGAACCCCGGCTCCTCACCTCTTGGGTCGATTCTGCTGGCGATGAACATGGCCTGCACCCTGTTCCGCCTCACACCGGCCGAGGCATTGGCGGGCACAACCCGCAATGCCGCGCGTGCGTTGGGTTTGAAGGATTGCGGCGTAATCGCCCCGGGAATGCGGGCCGATCTTGCAATCTGGAACGTCAGCGATCCAGCAGAATTGTCATACGGCATCGGGATCAACCCATTGCACCGACGTATGTTCGGAGGCGTCCTTTGACACACACCCTCACCCCCGGCGCAACCACATTGGCGCAGTTGGAATGCCTGTGGCGTAACGGCGATACAGTGGCGCTGAACCCATCGGCCCGCCCTGATGTCGAAGCGTCGGCTGCGCTGATTGCCATGGCTGCGCGCGGCAATGCGCCGGTTTATGGCGTCAACACGGGCTTCGGCAAACTGGCCTCGGTGCGGATCGCACCGGACGACACGGAAACCCTGCAACGCAACTTGATCCTGTCGCATTGCTGCGGCGTCGGGGAACCGTTGGAACCCGCGACCACACGGTTGATGATGGCGCTCAAGCTGGTGTCACTGGGGCGTGGCGCGTCAGGCGTGCGCTGGGACATCTGCGCCCTGATCGAGGCGATGCTGGCGCGCGGCGTGATCCCGGTGATCCCGGTGCAGGGATCGGTTGGGGCGTCGGGCGATCTGGCCCCGCTGGCGCATATGGCTGCGGTGATGATCGGGGCGGGCGAAGCTTTCATTGGCGGAGAGGTCATGCCCGGTGGCACGGCGCTCAAAAAAGCTGGGCTGACCCCCGTTGTTCTTGGCCCGAAAGAGGGCCTCGCACTGATCAACGGCACGCAGTTCTCAACCGCCTGCGCACTGACCGGGTTGTTCGAAGCATGGTGCGCTGCGCGGACGGCAATTGTCACCTCGGCATTGTCCACCGATGCGATCATGGGCTCCACCGCGCCGCTCAATCCGGCCATTCATGCTTTGCGCGGGCATCGGGGCCAAATCGACGTGGCAACCGCGATGGCGCAACTGCTGGACGGCAGCGAAATCCGCGAAAGCCACAGGGACGGCGACACCCGTGTGCAGGACCCCTATTGCATACGTTGCCAACCGCAGGTCACCGGTGCCGCCATCGACCTGTTGCGCTTAGCCGCACGCACGCTTGAGATCGAGGCCAATGCGGTGACGGACAACCCGCTTGTGATCGCGGAAACGGGCGAGATCCTGTCCGGTGGCAACTTCCACGCCGAACCCGTGGCCTTTGCCGCTGACCAGATCGCGCTGGCCGTGGCCGAGATCGGTGCGATCGCACAGCGCCGGGTGGCGTTGATGGTCGATCCGACCCTCTCCTTTGACCTGCCGCCGTTCCTGACGCCGGAGCCAGGTCTGAATTCTGGTCTCATGATTGCCGAAGTGACAACCGCCGCCTTGATGAGCGAAAACAAACATCTGGCGAACCCCTGTTCGACCGACAGCACACCGACCTCCGCCAATCAAGAGGACCATGTGAGCATGGCCGCCCATGGCGCACGGCGGCTGGGACGCATGACACAGAACCTGTCGGTCATCCTTGGGATCGAAGCGATGTGCGCCGCCCAAGGTATTGAGCAACGTGCACCGCTCAAAACTTCGACAAGACTGCAAGCTGTAATGGCTAGCCTGCGCGCCGTCGTGCCTACCCTTCAACAGGACCGCTATCTCGCCCCGGACATTCAACGCGCTGCGACCTGCGTGAGCCAAGACATGTTCGCGCAAGCCGCTGGTTTGGAGGTCTCGTTATGAGCTTGATCGAGATCACCCGCGGTGACAGTCCGCTTGTTCTTGGCCTGCCGCATACGGGCACCGACATCCCCGGCGACTGCCTTGTTCGCCTGAACGACACCGGACGCGCAATTGCGGATACGGATTGGCACATCCACACGCTTTATGACGGATTGATCGACGGTGCCACTGCTGTGCGCACGACGTTGCATCGCTATGTCATCGACGTGAACCGCGACCCGTCAGGCGAAAGCCTGTATCCCGGTCAGAACACCACAGGGCTGTGCCCGCTGACCGATTTCGACGGGGTGCCGATCTATCTTGAGGGGCAAGAGCCGGACGCCGCCGAGGTCGAACGACGCCGTCTGGCCTATCATGCGCCCTATCATTCAGCCCTTGAGGCCGAACTCGAACGGGTCAAGACGATCCACGGCTTTGCCCTGCTTTACGATTGCCATTCGATCCGGTCGCATATCCCGTTCCTCTTTGACGGCACCCTGCCCGACTTCAACATCGGCACCAATCTGGGCACGACCTGCGATTTGCAAATTGAGACACGCGTTCTGCAAATCTGCAAAGCCGCGGGTGGCTACACCAGCATCCTAAACGGGCGCTTCAAGGGCGGCTGGACCACGCGCCACTATGGTCGCCCCGCCGATGGCCTGCACGCCATCCAGATGGAACTGGCCCAGTCCACCTATCTGTCGTCCGAGGCCCCACCCTGGACCCATGACACCGACCGCGCAGACCGCCTGCGCGCACATCTCAAGATCATTCTGGAAACCCTGTCCGACTGGAGGCCCACATGAGCGACCCCCGCAAGAACACCCGCGATGTCTATCCGCCGACCGGCCCGGAACTGAACGCCAAAAGCTGGCAGACCGAAGCGCCTTTGCGAATGTTGATGAACAACCTGCACCCCGATGTGGCAGAAAACCCGCATGAACTGGTGGTCTATGGCGGGATCGGGCGCGCCGCGCGGACATGGCAGGATTTCGATGCCATTGTCGCCAGCCTAAAGGAGTTGGAAGCGGACGAAACGCTGGTGGTGCAATCTGGCAAGCCGATCGCCATCGTCAAAACCCACACCGATGCGCCGCGCGTGCTGATCGCCAACTCGAACCTCGTACCGCATTGGGCGAACTGGGATCATTTCAACGAACTGGATAAAAAGGGTCTGGCCATGTACGGCCAGATGACTGCGGGTTCGTGGATTTATATAGGCACACAGGGCATCGTTCAGGGCACCTATGAGACCTTCGCCGAAGCTGGGCGGCAGCACTACGGCGGCGATCTGACCGGCAAGTGGATCCTGACCGGTGGACTGGGCGGCATGGGAGGGGCGCAGCCTTTGGCGGCGGTGATGGCTGGCGCATGTTGCCTGGCGGTCGAGTGCAACCCCGACAGCATCGAATTCCGCCTGCGCACCCGTTACCTCGACGAAAAAGCCGACACGCTGGACGAAGCTTTGGCGATGATTGACCGCTGGACCAAGGCGGGTGAAGCCAAGTCTGTGGGGCTATTGGGCAACGCGGCGGACGTGTTCCCCGAACTGTTCAAACGCGGTGTGCGGCCCGACATGGTCACCGACCAGACCAGTGCGCACGACCCGATCAACGGATACCTGCCGCAGGGCTGGAGCATGGCAGAATGGCGCGAGAAGCGGGAAAGCAACCCCAAAGCGGTGGAAACGGCCGCGCGCGCCAGCATGAAAACCCATGTCGCCGCGATGGTCGATTTCTGGAACGCCGGTGTGCCAACTTTGGATTACGGCAACAATATTCGTCAGGTGGCACTGGATGAAGGGTTGGAAAACGCGTTCGCCTTCCCCGGTTTCGTGCCTGCCTATATTCGCCCGCTCTTCTGTCGCGGCATTGGTCCGTTCCGTTGGTGCGCGCTGTCGGGCGATCCCGAGGATATCTACAAAACCGACCAGAAGATGAAAGAATTGTTCCCCGACAACGCCCATCTGCACAATTGGCTGGACATGGCGCGTGAGCGCATTGCGTTCCAAGGTCTGCCTGCGCGGATCTGTTGGATCGGCTTGGGCGACCGTCACAAAGCGGGACTTGCTTTCAACGAAATGGTGGCCAGTGGCGAGCTAAAAGCGCCCGTGGTGATCGGACGCGACCATCTGGACAGCGGATCGGTCGCCAGCCCCAATCGCGAAACCGAAGCGATGAAAGACGGGTCGGACGCCGTGTCCGACTGGCCGCTCCTCAATGCGCTGGTGAACACAGCTTCAGGCGCCACATGGGTCAGCCTGCATCACGGTGGCGGTGTTGGCATGGGCTTTAGCCAGCATGCTGGTGTGGTGATCTGTGCCGACGGCACGCCTGAGGCCGCGAAACGCCTTGAGCGCGTCCTATGGAACGATCCCGCGAGCGGTGTCTGGCGGCATGCGGACGCCGGCTACGAGGACGCCATCGACTGCGCCCGCGAACACGGGTTGCGCCTGCCGCGCATCCTTGGATGACCCATTTATGAAGGCCGCGTCAGACGGTCGATCCCCCAACCTGAAACACCAACCAACACGGAGACTTAGAACATGAACCGACGTAAGTTCCTGAAGACCGGCGCTATTGGTGCCGCGGCAACCACGCTGGCGGCCCCAGCTATCGCGCAGGACGTGCGCAATTGGAAACTTGTGACCGCTTGGCCGAAAAACCTGCCCGGACCTGGAGTGGCTGCGCAAACACTGGCAGACCGGATCACCACGCTGTCGGGTGGGCGGATCAATGTCACACTCTACGCGGCAGGCGAAATTGTTCCCGGTCGTGGCGTGTTCGACGCGGTATCGGAAGGCACAGCAGAACTATATCACGCTGTGCCCGCCTATTGGGGCAGCAAATCCAAAGGTATCTTGCTGTTTGGATCACAGCCCTTTGGATTGCGTGCCGATGAGCAATTCGGCTGGATGTATCATGGCGGCGGTCAGGCGCTTTACGACGAGATGTACGCACGGTTTGGCATCAAGCCGTTCCTGTGCGGTAACTCTGGCCCGCAATGGGCAGGCTGGTTCAAGAACGAAATCAATTCGGTCGAAGACCTCAAAGGCCTCAAGTTTCGCACCACCGGCATCGCCTCTCAGATGGCGGCTAAATTGGGCATGGCAGCCGAAGCCATGAGCGGCCCAGCGATGTTTCAGGCGTTGCAGACAGGCGCTCTGGATGCGGGCGAATTCATCGGGCCTTGGACGGACTCTGCGCTCGGCTATTATCAAGTCGCACCACATTACTACTGGCCTGGTGTCGGCGAGCCGTCTTCTGCCGAAGAATGCGGTGTAAACGCAGAGGTATTTGCCGAACTTCCCGACGACCTTAAGGAAGTCGTAACCCAAGCGTGCCACGGGCTGTATAACCCCGTGTGGACCGAATACATGACCAAACACGCGCAGTCTCTCAAGACGCTGGTCGAGGAAAATGGCGTTCAGGTTCACAAGCTGCCTGACGATGTGATCACCGCGATGGGTGTGGCCGCCGGCGAAATCATGGAAGAGTACCGCGCTGATGACGATGAACTGGTGGTGCGCATCACCGAAAGCTTTATCGCCTATCGCGATCTTGTGGGCGGTTACATGTCTTATGCCGACAACGGCCAGATGAACGCCCGCGCTGGCGTTCTCGGCTACTGATGTTCAATCGGTGCGCGGCCCCGCGTCGCGCACCGCCTTGCGCAAGGGGCTTGATGATGCTTGGCATTGCAAATGCAATCGACCGGATGAACAGCACGGTGGCCGATTGGGTCCGCTGGCTGGCGTTGATCATGGTCCTTGTTCAATTCTGCATTGTCATCGGGCGATATGTTTTCGGCTTCAACTCGATCGCGGCACAGGAAAGCGTGCTCTATATGCACGCCACCCTGTTCATGCTGGGTGCGGGCTTTACCCTGCTGGTCGATAAACACGTCCGTGTGGATGTTTTCTATGCCAAGGTTAGCGATGCCGCCCGGCGCCGTATCGACATCTTCGGGCACATATTCTTGCTGATCCCGTCCATGACCGCCTTGCTCTATTGGTCCTGGCCCTCGGTGCGCAATTCTTGGAAAATCCTTGAAGGCCCCATTTCCGTCGGTGGGATCGAAGCGGTTTTTCTGCTGAAATCCCTGATTCCAGCGTTCTGTATCCTGATCCTGCTTCAGTCGCTCTCGCTCTTGGTGCGCCTGTTCCATGAGAGGTCAACTTCGTGAGCGAATACCTCGACCTGATCATGTTCGCGGTCCTGATGGTAGCGATCCTGTCCGGCTTTCCGGTTTCCTTTGCTATTGCTGGCGTTGCAGTTGCCTTTGCCTATTTTGGTTGGATGCATGGCGTGATGGACGTGTCCTTGCTGGGTGCGCTGGGTCAACGCGCCTTTGGGCTGATCACAAACACGACGCTTATTGCCATCCCTGTCTTTGTTCTAATGGGGGCGATCCTTGAAAAGAGCAGGATCGCCGAAGAGTTACTCGATACCATGGGGCGCAGTTTCGGCCAGTTGCGCGGGGGGGTGGGCATCTCGGTGGTTCTGGTCGGTGCTCTGCTGGCCGCATCCACGGGTATCGTCGGTGCGACTGTCGTGGCGATGGGTATGATCGCCCTGCCCTCAATGCTGCGTGCGGGCTACAGTCCCTCGGTTGCTTCAGGCATCGTTTGCACAGCTGGAACACTTGGGCAGATCATCCCACCCTCGACGCTCTTGATCATTCTCGCGGACGTCATGTCCAACGCCTTTCAGCAGGCGCAATACGAACAGGGTAAGTTCTCGGTTGAAGCTTTGTCGGTCGGCCAATTCTTTGCCGCTGCAATTATTCCCGGACTGCTTCTGGTAACACTTTACCTTGCTTATGTTCTGATCCGTGGTGTCCTGCGCCCCCAGGACATGCCGCCTGCTGATATCGGTCTTGCACGCCCTGACAGGCGCGAAATCCTAGCCGCCATCGTGCCACCAGTCCTTTTGATCTTCGCCGTACTGGGGGCTATCCTAGGTGGTGTCGCCACCCCCACCGAAGCCGCATCTGTTGGCGCTATCGGCGCGCTACTGATGGCTGGGCGCAAGATCGGAATCAATCCCAGACTGATCTTGGTCGGGGCCGCTGCGCTGGTCCTGCTTGGACTTCTGGCGGGGCTCTATCCGGTGCGCCTGCAACGCAACGACAATGGTGCAATAGAATGGGTGATCGGTGGCGCATACATCATTCTGGCACTGATCGGCCTTGTTGCTGTCGGCTTCGCGTTGCGTGCGTCCGTCCGTAAAAGGGTCATCCACGATGCAATGTCTTCAACGCTGACCATGACAGCAATGATCTTTGCCACAATCCTCGCTGCGGGCTTCTTCTCATTGGTCTTCATCGGCCTTGGTGGAGAAGAACGAGTGGCGCATCTTCTAGAGAACCTGCCCGGTGGTGCCAATGGCGCACTTCTGTTTGTGATGATCTTTGTCTTCATCCTCGGGTTTTTCCTCGACTTCGTGGAAATCTCGGTCATCGTACTGCCGCTGGTTGCCCCCACATTGATCCTCATGGGACACGACCCGATTTGGCTCGGAATCCTTTTGGCGATCAACCTGCAAACCAGCTTCCTGACGCCACCCTTTGGCTTTTCGTTGTTCTACCTGCGCGCCGCCGCGCCACCAGAAATCAGGACCGAACAGATCTACAAGGGTGTCGTTCCCTTTATCGGTTTGCAGGCATTAGGGGTCATGCTTGTCTGGGCGTTGCCGTTCCTCGCGACATGGTTGCCAGACGTGCTTTTTTAGGGTCGTGGCAGGAACCGGCAAACCATTGCACCATCCAAACAGGGCATCTCGGTTCCTTACACCATAAACTGGCCATCGTTCCTATGTGAACGGGTATCAAAGAAACGGATCACCAAATGCGCGATCAAAACGTGCACAGCTGACGGGCAAACGCCGCGCGGCCAACTTCAACAATGATCTAGTCGGCAAAACCCAACATGAGATCGCAAGTCGCGTTGGTGGCTTTGTTGACGGTGTTCAAAGGCTTACAGCATTCGGCTGGAGTGCCTGTTTTACTATTCCAGCTCTGCCTTACGCGGCACATGTTCATTTTGTTATCGCGACACGTCGCTCACCTGCAAACCACCTGCCACCTCTGGGCTGGTGTCTTGATCAGTTGGTTTTTTTCAGAAGTCCATTCGAGATATAAACGTTTGGAATAAAGCCAAAATATTACGAGGGCTTGCCCCTTGATCGGCGCAAGTTTTCGCCAATCTTTCGGAATACTGTCGATTGTGCGCTGCTTTTTCGCCATGCCAGCACGATGCGACGAGGGGTTGCGCCTTCAAGGTGGGACAGATGCAGATCATGCCCTACGGCAAGTCCTGCATCAATTGCGAGGTGCGGTAGTAGGGTGACTCCGATGCCCTCCTCCACCATCGAAACGAGCGTCGGCAAACTGGTGGCAGAAAAGGATTCGTCCTCTTCGAGGGCAATGCCCGGAACGCTCGACAACGCGTGTTTTTGCAGACAGTGACCGCGTTCCAAAAGCAAGAGTCGGCGGCCCGCAAGATCGGTGCCTTCAACACGTGACAAGTTCGCCAAAGGATGCGCGCGGGGTGTAGCTAGGCTGTAGCCATCATCGAATAGCGTTTCCGTCTCAACCTGCGGCGGCAGGTCATGCGGTAAAGCGATAAGGATCAGATCAAGACGACCGTCTATTAGCCCGGCGACGAGGGACTCGGTAAGTTCTTCGCGTAGGTAGACCTGCATCTCAGGCCAATCCGCCCGCAGACTTGGCAACGCACGGGGGAGCAAGAACGGTCCAACGGTCGGTATCACGCCGAGACGAAGTTGGGTGATGCCTGCCGACACTTCGGCATTCGCAACAGCTTCGAAGTCTTCAACCTGCGCTAGGATGTCCCGTGCCCTGCCGGCAAGGGTTTTACCGATCGGAGTCATGAGTACCCGGTGGGTGCTGCGCTCGGCCACTTTGATACCAAGCCGTGACTCAAGTTCCTTGAGCCCGGTAGACAATGTTGATTGCGTGACGTGACAAGTCTCGGCCGCGCGCGAGAAGTTGGTCGTGTCAGACAATGCCACAAGAAAGCGCAATTGCCGTAGCGTTGTCATCGCCTTCACCGTTATCGTTTTTTTCGATCACAGCAGTCTTTTAATTCAATTTCCAGAATATATCCAGAGTGTCTATCTCAGTCGTACAGACACAAAACAAGGAGCGACTGAAATGAACGCTGTCACTGAAACCACATCCGAACCGGAGGTTGCACTGCCCCGACTGAATGAACCCGCACCGCATTTCGATGCGCTGACCACACATGGTCAAAAAGCGCTGACGGACTATCGCGGCAAGTGGCTGATCCTGTTTTCACATCCCGCTGATTTCACGCCAGTTTGCACAACGGAATTTACCGCTTTTGCCCGGCGTGCCAATGATTTTGCCGCACTGAATACCGATTTGATTGGCCTTTCGATCGACAGTCACTACGCACATATTGCTTGGGTTCGTTCGATCAAAGATAGCTTTGGCGTCGATGTCCCCTTCCCCATCATTGCTGACCTCGACATGAAAGTGGCGCAGGCCTATGGCATGATCCAACCCGGTGCGTCCGACACACAAGCGGTTCGTGCAACCTTTGTTATCGATCCGGACGGTGTCCTGCGGGCGATGGTCTATTACCCGATGACCAACGGACGATCGGTCGACGAATTCTACCGACTGCTGCAGGCGTTACAGGCATCAGATTCACACAAGATCGCGACACCCGAGAATTGGAAGCCCGGTGAGGACGTAATCGTCCCGACACCGCAAACCACGCACGCAGCCGAGGCACGTATGTCCGAAGGCTATGACACCAAAGATTGGTATTTTTCGACCAAGGCACTTTAAGTCATGCCTGCGCCTGCACATCCCAGCTGCGAGGCCTTGGGCTGCGCAGGCGCATTAAGCCTGTTCGCTTCGCACCGTACACCCGGAGGACAGATTTGGCTTCATCGCCAGCAAATCCATCAAGCCACAATTCCCGCGCACCAGATCTTCAAGAGTTACCATGTCGAGCTCGTGGTAAAAAGCTTCGAGCGCGCGGGTGACGTAAAACCGCAACCGGCAGGTGGCCGCCAGAGGGCAGGTGTTGCGCACTTCATCAAAGCATTCCGCAAAGGGGATTTCCGTCTCGAAGACGCGGAACACAGCACCAATCGAAATACGGTCGGCAGATTTTGCAAGGCGTATGCCCCCGGTCCGCCCCCGCAAGGTTTCGATAAAACCTTCGGCCTGCAATTGCTGAACGACGCGGGCGACATGGTTTGTCGACGCGTTGCACCGTTCCGCAATGTCAGACGTGCGCACAAGCTGTCCGTCATTGACCGCACAGAACATCAGGGTACGTGCCGCAAGGTTCGTTCGTGTCGTCAGTCGCATCCAAGGTCCTTCACAATGAGGCCGTTATTCCGCATCAAAGATATCAGTTTCTTTGATCCAGATCACGTCAATTCGCCGACCACTCCCGTAAGAGGCTCCCAGCCACGACAAAGGCGCTGACAATGGATGATCAATCAAAGCCCCAACGGATACAATCCCGGGCGACTGCGCTGGGTGGTGGCCTTGCCGTTTTGGCAAACCTGATCTGGCTTGCACAAGCGTGGGTCATCGCAACCGTTCTTGCCGGTCTCTTGTCTGGAACGGTATCGCAAATATGGCTCTCTGCCATGTCGTTTCTCGGGCTCGGCATCTTGCGCGCCCTGCTGAATCGTCAGGCACAAGCCGCACTCAGCCACGCCGCAGAAGCGGAAATCCAACGCTGGCGCTTGGAGATCGCGGCCACCGAGGCTGCAACGGCCGATGTCTCGCGCTTTGGCGGCGCAGGGTCGATTGCGGCGCTGACCACGGAAAAGCTTGATGCTTTGCGCCCATTCCTCCTGCGTTACAAACCCGCTCGGATGCGCGTATTGGTGGTGCCCCCGATCATCCTTGCGATCACCGTTTGGTACAGTTGGGCAGCTGCGGTGGTGCTTATGGCGGCCGGGCCGCTGATCCCGGTCTTTATGGCGCTGATCGGTTGGGCTGCGAAGGAAGCGAGCGCACAGCAAATGGTTAAGATCGGTTCATTGAACGATTTGCTCGCGGATCGACTGGCGGCCTTGGCAGACTTGACGCTGATCGGCGCTGGCCCGCAGGTGATAGACGGTTTTTCGACGGCGTCTGATACGTTACGGAACAAGACGATGGCTGTTCTGAGGATCGCGTTTCTATCCTCTACGGTACTGGAGTTGTTCTCGGCTCTTGGTGTTGCAATGATAGCCGTCTGGGTCGGATTCGCGCTGTTAGGTGAGATTTCCTGGGGCACATGGGGCAGCCCCCTGACGCCATTGGTTGGGATTTATCTGCTCTTGCTTGCTCCGGATTTCTTCCAACCTCTCCGTGATCTGGCGGCGGCATGGCATGACAAGTCCGCGGCAGACGCGGTGAAAGAAGATTTCGGCGCATGGAAACGCGATGCGCGTCCCAAGATGATGGGGCTCGGCGCTATTACATCACCGATGGATTTTGATTGTTTGGCTTTGTCCAAGGTAGAAGTCCGACATCCAGACAAAACCCTATTCTTCCCGGATTTGAAGATCGGCCCTGGTGACTGTCTAGCTATCAAAGGGCCAAGCGGCGCAGGCAAAACAACCTTGCTGCGCGTGATTGCAGGATTAGAAATTCCGTCACGCGGGGCTGTCTTGGTGAATGGAGTGCCCCTTTCAGACGTGCAGGCTGATGGATGGCGCGCCTCAATAGGATGGATGCCCCAAACGCCGCGCTTTTTGGGGCGGAGTCTGCGCCACAACATTGGTTTCGGCGTTTCTTTGGACCAGCGCATACTACATCGCGCACGTGTCTCGCATGTGTTGGACACCCTCCCTTCCGGCGATCTGACACAGTTGGGCGAATCCGGCGCAGGCTTGTCCGGCGGCGAGGCGCGTCGCGTGACATTGGCACGCGCGCTGCACCGCAACCCATCCATTCTTTTGGCCGACGAACCGACAGCAGACCTTGATACGGAAACGGCGCAGGACATCATCAATGGTTTGCTCGACTATGTGGCAGATGGCGGCACGTTGATCACCACTACGCACGACCCGCGGCTGATTGAACAAATGGATCATGTGATAAAGTTGGATCCCGGCGCATGAAAGCTTTGTTCAAAATCATGCGGATGCTGCTTTGCGGGGAAACCCGTGCCTTTGCGCAAGGAATGGTGTTGTCCCTGACCGTGTTGATCATGGGGGTTGCGCTGCTGGCGCTTTCTGGATGGTTCATCACCGCAGCAGCAGCAGCAGGAATGATCGGACTGGGAACGCTTTTCAACGTCTTCGCGCCGTCCGCTATGGTGCGTTTTCTCGCACTTGGCCGAACAGCAGCGCGTTACGGAGAGCGACTGACCACACATGACGCAACTCTGCGTGCATTGTCGAACCTGCGTGTGCGCTTGCTTGGGGGCGTACTGACATTACCCTACCGCCAAATTGAGAAATTGCAGGCAAGCGTGTTTTTAAATCGTGTTACGTCGGATGTAGATGCGCTCGATGGGCTTGCACTGCGATTGGTTTTGCCCGGCGCGGCGGGTCTTGCGATCATCTTCTTGGCAGCTTTCGCTGTTGCTATTCTGGTTTCGCCGACGATCAGTATGGTCATCATTCTCGGCTACGCTATCGGGCCGACGCTGGTGTTTTTCTGGGGGCAACGCCGGGCAGACAAGCCATCCCGCAAGGCGCAAGTCGGCCTGCAGGCACTGCGTAGCCGCGTTATTGATTTGATCACGACGCGGGATGAACTGATCGCGTTTGGCCAGATTCCTGAGGCACACAAAGGTGTGGTCGACGCGGCGAAATTCCAATCAAAAAGCCAAGCCGAGGTGGAGCGGATCGAGCGAACCACCGGCCTTATTCTAGACCTCATGGGTTGGGCAGTGGTCACAGCGTCACTCGGGATCGGGGCGACGCTTGCGCAGGCTGGTGAAATCACAGCGGCGCAAGCAGCCGTCGGGATTTTCGCATCGCTTGCGCTGTCCGAAGCAGTGGCACCGGTGCGCCGCGCCCTTTCAGAGATCGGAAGAATGCGGTCAGCCGCAAAGCGGATCGTGCCGTTGATGGAAAAACATTCTGACCAATACGCAACATCGTCGATGCCTATCCATGATGGCCCATTGGTATTGAGCGATGTGATAGCTGCCCGCGGCGACGCAGACACAGCACTTTTTGCACCGATAGATCTGACAATCACACGTGGCGAAACCGTTGCTCTTACAGGGCGCAGCGGGTGTGGGAAATCGACCCTTCTTTTGATTGTGGCAGGTCAGATTGCACCTCTCGGCGGGGTTGTCCGCTTTGGCGATGACGACCTGTTTCAGATTGACCCAGTTCAGCGTGCAAAGCTGATCGCGATGGTACCTCAGCGGCACGCACTCGTCGCCGGGACCATCGCCGAAAACCTCCGGCTGGCGGCCCCCGAAGCAACGGATGACGCGCTTTGGACCGCCTTGGAAGAAATGCAACTTGCAAAGACAATAGAAGCAAAAGGCGGCCTGAATGCCCGCTTGGGTTTCCGAGGGGTTGGTCTTTCAGGCGGAGAAGCGCGGCGCTTGGTTCTCGCGCGGGCCTTGTTGGGTAAGCCCAAGCTTTTGCTATTGGACGAACCCACAGAAGGCTTGGACGCGCCGATTGCCGAACGGGTGCTTCAAGGTCTGCGCAAAGCTTTGCCCAACGCGGCCATTCTGATGGCAGCGCATCGGTCTGAAGAGGTCAATTTCGCGGATCGGATTGAACAGCTTCACCCCAAGCAGCAATTCCACTGAAATAATCCGCATCTAAGATGTGAGTTTTTGACTCAGATCAAATTACACATCCATGAATCAGAATATGACACTATTAATCCGCATCTATGATGCGAATTATTGAGTATTTAAGGAGCACATCATGGAGATCGGTCTGGTCGAGCTGTCACGAATGCAATTCGCACTGACAGCGATGTATCATTTCCTATTCGTGCCGCTGACGCTGGGTCTGTCGATCCTCGTGGCGATCATGGAAACTGTCTATGTCATGACGAACCGCCCCATTTGGCGTCAAATGACAAAATTCTGGGGCACACTGTTCGGCATTAACTTCGTGCTGGGCGTCGCCACAGGTATCACGATGGAATTCCAGTTCGGCATGAATTGGAGCTACTACAGCCACTACGTTGGTGACATCTTCGGCGCGCCACTGGCGATTGAAGGTCTGATGGCCTTCTTTCTTGAGGCGACCTTTGTCGGCCTGTTCTTCTTTGGCTGGGACAAGCTGAGCAAGGTGCAGCACATGATGGTGGCTTGGCTGGTTGCAATCGGGTCGAATTTTTCGGCGCTTTGGATTCTGATCGCCAATGGCTGGATGCAAAACCCGGTGGGGGCTGAATTCAACCCCGACACAATGCGTATGGAAATGACCTCTTTTTTTGAGGTGCTCTTCAACGAAGTGGCGCAAGCAAAATTCGTGCACACCGTGTCCGCAGGCTATGTCACCGCGTCGGTCTTTGTATTGGGCGTGTCCGCGCTTTACCTAATTCAAAACAAGCACAAAGATTTGGCGCGCCGATCCATTGCGGTTGCGTCTGCCTTTGGCCTTGCCGCCGCTTTGTCAGTGGTCGTTCTGGGCGACGAGTCCGGATATTCGGCAAGCCACACTCAGAAGATGAAGCTCGCCGCGATTGAGGCTATGTGGGAAACGCATGAAGCACCCGCTCCATTCACCGCCATCGGCTTCCCCGATCAAGACGCGCGTGAAACTCACTACGCCGTTGAAATCCCATGGGCGATGGGCCTAATCGGCACCCGGTCGCTGACACAAGAAATCCCGGGCATCAACGATCTGGTCGCTGAATCCGAAGAAAAAATCCGTGACGGCCTAATCGCCTATGACGCGTTGATGATCATTCGCGAACAGCGCGAGGCGACACCCCAGATCGTGCGCGAAACATTCGAAGCGCATTCAGACAACCTGGGCTATGCATTGCTGCTCAAACAATATGTCGATGATCCGCGCAACGCGACTGAAGCGCAGATCAAGATGGCGGCGGACGATACCGTTCCTGGCGTCGCGCCACTTTTCTGGGCCTTCCGACTGATGGTTGTCCTTGGCTTCAGCTTTATCGCGGTGATGGCCTACTTCTTCTATCGCGCCTCGTTTCGAAACATGCAGTTCCCACGCTGGTCGCTGTATGCCGCTGTGGCCATCATTCCGACACCGTGGATCGCGGCGGAATTGGGGTGGTTTGTGGCCGAGTTTGGCCGCCAACCGTGGACGGTAGATGGCGTTCTGCCAACGGCCCTCAGCGCATCGCATCTGAGCATTGCTGATCTGCTGATCACGCTGGCGGGGTTCCTGATCTTCTATTCGGTCCTCTTCGTGATCGAGGTCAGTCTGATGGTGAAATATATCCGCAAGGGCCCGTTCCAAGACGTCGATGAAACCAATGCCTGGCTGGAACGGCACGAGGCGCGGCTGCGCTCTGAGACACCCGCTCCCACGCTTACGGCCACACCTGCGGAGTAAGAAAATGATCCTCTTTGAACTGATCGACTACGATATCCTTCGCGTGATCTGGTGGGCGCTTCTAGGCGTGCTCTTGATCGGATTTGCCTTAACCGACGGTTTCGACATGGGGGTTGGCGCATTACTACCCTTCGTCGCCAAAACTGATGTGGAACGTCGCGTAGCAATCAACACCGTCGGTCCCGTTTGGGAAGGTAACCAAGTTTGGTTCATTCTTGGGGGCGGTGCCATCTTTGCTGCTTGGCCGCCACTTTACGCGGTCAGCTTCTCGGGGTTTTACCTTGCGATGTTCGTGGTGCTAGCCGCCTTCATCGTACGTCCCGTGGCCTTCAAATACCGCTCAAAGCGCGACGACGCCACATGGCGGACACGTTGGGACTGGGCGCTGTTTGCCGGCGGTGCTGTGCCCGCACTTTTGTTCGGTGTGGCGGTGGGCAATGTCCTTCTGGGTGTTCCGTTCTACCTGACGGAAGACCTGATGCCGATGTACCCTGGCAACTTTGCGATCAAGTTCATCGGCCTTTTGCGACCATTCGCTTTGCTTGCAGGTGTCGTGTCCCTATCCATGCTTCTGATGCATGGTGCGGCTTGGCTGTCGCTCAAAGCAGAAGGGATCGTTGCTGAACGCGCTCGGGCGATTGGCATCAAGGCCGGTATCGTGGCCGCAGGTGGGTATGCTCTTGCAGGTCTCTGGATGGCGGTAGGCATCGACGGTTTCGCTTTGGGTGAAGTTGTCGCAAACGGTCCCTCGAACCCGCTCTATTCCGAAGTGATACGCGGCGGCTCTTGGCTCAGCGCCTATGCTGACCGACCATGGATCGCAATTGCTCCGATCATGGGCTTTGCCGGCATCGCACTAGCGGTGCTGGGCCTCAAGGCAGGGCGGGAAGTGTCGACGCTCCTCTGGTCAAAAATGGGCATCCTCGGGATCATCTCATCCGTTGGCCTGACTATGTTCCCCTTCATCCTGCCTTCGACACTTGATCCGAAAAGCTCTCTGACCGTGTGGGACGCGTCGTCGTCGCATCAGACGTTGTTCATCATGCTGGTGGTCACCGCAATCTTTATGCCGCTGATCCTGATGTACACCGCGTGGGTTTACAAGGTGCTATGGGGCAAGGTCACAGAGGCGCAAGTCACTGAAAACGCTGATACAGTTTATTAATGGAGATCGCGATGAAACGTCTCGCAACGACACTGGCCGCAATCACAATTGCCGCAGCCAGCCTGACCGCCGCCCCTGTCCTAGCCCAAGAGGAAGGTAAGCCGGGCCTCTTCGTCAACCTGACAACTGACGACACGTGGTCTGCCGCAAAAGCGATTATGTTCGCCCACGACAAAGCGCTCAAGAACGGGCACGAACCTGTCGCGATCTGGCTGAACGTTCGGGCTGTCTATTTGGCCGACAAAAAGCGACCCAGCCACATACACGGGCTGATGGCGGAAAACGGCATCTCGATCCAAGACATGCTGACCGCGTTCATTGCCGATGGCGGGCAGGTCTTCATGTGCAGCGCCTGTTCCAAAGCCGCCGGGCTGACCGAGGCCGACTATATCGATGGCGTGACCATGGGAACATGGCCGGTGGTCGAAGGCCTACTGTTCGATCCCGACGTCAAAACCCTCGCTTGGTAAACAGAAAGGATTAGCACATGTGGTATTTTGCCTGGCTTCTCGGACTTCCCCTCGCCGCTCTTTTCGCCGTGCTGAATGCAATTTGGCTCGAGATGCGGACTGACGCTTGTTTCTCGGACGAAGGCGACTGTCCGATGGGTGAACACACCCACTGAACGACCGGGGGCTTGTTCCTTCCTCCCCCAGTCCGGTGCGGGCCCCGTTATGGCAAGGGGTCCGCACCTCACGATTTCCCAAATGATCCAATCTCAAAAAGGACTTTCAACATGAAATCCCTCGTCCTCGCAGCCTGCGCCTCCATGGCCCTGATCGGACCGGCCCTTGCTCAAGACACCCCTGAAACACTTGTCACGATCCTGACTGCACCCGAGCCACAAACGCAGCTGATGGCAATGGTTTTGGCAATGCAAGCGGCCCAGCAAGGCGCTGCTCCGCATATCCTACTTTGCGGTCCGGCGGGCGATATTGCATTGAAAGACGCGCCAGAGTCCGCCACCGCGCCGCAACCGCCGCGTGACATGAGCCCGAAAGGCCTTCTGTCGAAAATCGCTGGAATGCCGAATGCCAAGGTCGAAGTGTGCGCCATTTACCTACCAGGCAAGCGAGCGCAGGCCGATGCGCTCATGGATGGTGTCACGGTTGCACAACCGCCAGCTATGGCCGCTGCCATGATCGCACCGAACGCGCGGATCGCAAGCTACTAAAGCAATAGCCCGCTTGCCCAAAGGTGTGCGGGCTTTTTCACCTTCACTTCGGATGTATACGGAGGAATACACTCATGGACATCAAGTTCAACAGACGGCAGATGCTGTCGCTTGCGGCTGGTGGCGCGGCATTGGCTGCAACCGGCACCGCAGAACGCGCCGAGGCACAGGTCTTAACAAAGGCGCGCATCGTCATCATCGGTGCGGGCGCTGGTGGTACATCGTTGGCGAACCGATTGGTCAAGCGATTGGACGGGGCCGAGATCATACTGATCGATCCGCGTGTCGATCATTTGTATCAACCCGGCCTGTCGCTGGTTGCTGCTGGACTGAAGCCCGCTGACTACGTTGTGTCCAAGACAACCGATTGGCTGCCCAGCGGCATTTCCCTGATTGCCGAAGCCGCAGCTGCCATTGATCCAGAAGCAAAGGTCGTCGACACTACCAGTGGGCAAAAAATCCCTTACGATTTCCTCGTTGTCGCACCAGGACTTGTTCTTGATCATGACGCGATCGAAGGTTTTTCGCTCGACATGGTGGGAAAGAATGGCATCGGCGCACTTTATGCTGGACCGCAATACGCGGCCGCAACATGGCAAGCGGCGCAAAACTTCACTGAAAACGGTGGAATTGGATTGTTCACCCGCCCAGAAACCGAAATGAAATGCGCGGGCGCTCCGCTTAAGCATACG
Organism: Paracoccaceae bacterium; assembly: GCA_024742575.1. GTDB lineage: Bacteria > Pseudomonadota > Alphaproteobacteria > Rhodobacterales > Rhodobacteraceae > Marivita. Next base: position 43,944 of record JANSYF010000006.1, read on the forward strand.
TTCCTTATCGAAGACATCGCCCGCACAGCCGGAACGCGTGGCAAGGCAGAATATCACTACGCCGCGCCGCAGGCGTCGTTGTTTGGTGTCCCGATCGTAGCAGAAAAAGTGCGCATGCTGTTCGGCGATCGTGGCATCTCAACCTCGATGCAGCACACGCTGAAAGCCATCGACGCAGGCCAAAAACGCGCGACCTTCGAAACACCGGATGGCAGCGCAGAGATGGACTACGACTACATCCACGTCATCCCCCCCCAGCGCGCGCCAGAGGTGATCCGTCAATCCGGACTCAGCTGGGCCGATAAATGGACCGATCAGGGCTGGGTCGAGTGCGACATGGGTAGCTTGCGACACCTGCGTTACGATACGATCTGGGCGCTTGGGGATGTGGCTGGCGTGCCCAAAGGCAAAACCGCAGCGTCGGTCAAATGGCAAGTTCCAGTGGTCGAGGAAGGGCTTGCTTCGGCCATCGAAGGCCGCGAGGCCACCGAGTTCTACAATGGCTACACGTCGTGTCCGATGATCACCCGCGTTGGCCGCGCCATGCTGGTCGAATTCGACTACAACAATAATCTGACCCCGTCTTTCCCGGGCATCATCGCACCGCTCGAAGAACTATGGATCAGTTGGCTGATGAAAGAAGTGGCCTTGAAAGCAACCTATAACGCCATGTTGCGTGGACGGGCGTAAGGAGACCCGATATGAAAGACCTAACGTTTGGCACACTACTCGCGGTGTTCGAAGAAATCTTCGGAACCGGTCTGTTCTGGGCAATGGTGAGCTTTGCAGCGCTTGTGACGGTGGGGTACATCTATGTCCTTATCCGGGATCACAGCATTTCGTGGCGCAAATTTCTGCTTGCGCAACTCTCCATGCCAATTGGCGCGATCGTCTCGGTCTGGTTCGTGCTTTTGATGACAAGCTCGAGACTGAGCGATCTTGGCGGCCCGGTCGACGTTATCGTCTTCCTAGGCATTGCTGTCGCCGGAGCCATGGGCACGGCAATCTTGGTTTACACCGTCCAGTCTTTGGTTCGGCCTAGACGGTAAGTCGGCCCCTACTTGATGAGTTACCGACTAGGCTATTTATCGACGCACGTGATGGTCAATGGCTACGGCTTTGGACGGGCTATTACATTTCTAGATCGCCCGCTTGGCCATACCACTTTAGCGATCCCGTTTTAGGTTCTTATTACGTGCTCGCTCTTTTCGGGTATCCCGATGGAGATGGAAGAAGCGGCATGGACTTTGGGGTGCACCCGATTGCCAGCGTTCACCAAGGTCGTGCTGCCACTTATCCTGCCGGGAATCACAGCCAGCGCAATCTTCGCCTTCGTGCTTTCTTGGAACGGGTTGTTCGCAGCAGCGGTCCTGACCATTGCCGATCAGGAATTCATAGTCCTTTTTGGGCGCATCGGGATGTGGCAAGACAACGTTGTTGCGGATTAACTGCGGAGTGGAAACTGCCACAACTGGCGAGGTCTGGATCGGTGGTATTCTTGCGGCTCTTGCGCCAATCCCCAAAGACCGCGCAGCCGCACCTGCCACACGCAACGAAAAGCTGGGCAAGGTGTGCAACTACCTTTTCCCCAGCCACGATCCAACTGCCCCGAGTTCGGCGGCCTACGGTATTGGCGTGGGCCGGTTTGGTTAATCATGAACTACATGATCGCCGACGGGCTTGAACGCGCAGACCAAGCAGGGATGGCCGAAAGGATCCGGGCGGGTTCTGTGCGACTGATTGAAAAGAGCGGTTTTGCAGAGTATCACCATCCAATCACGGTCGAACCCTGCGGCGACGCACATTTTTCATAGATCGCGGCCATGTTGATCGAAATCTTCAGCACTAACGAGGTTGCCGCATGAAACGGTCCCGTATCAATGAAATCATGACCGCTGCAAGCGATATGATCCATAAATTCGGCTTTACCCTTCCGCCCTTCGCTTATTGGACTCCAGAGGAATTCAAAGCCCAAAAAAGCGATGCGCGGCATGTAATCGACGCGCGTTGCGGTTGGGACATTACTGACTATGGCGCCGGGCGCTATGATGAAATGGGGCTGTTCCTGTTCACCCTCCGCAATGGCCTGCTTGCTGATCTGCAACGCGGCGGCGGCATGTGCTATGCGGAAAAGCTGCTGATTTCCAAACAGGATCAGTTGAGCCCGATGCACACTCATGAACTAAAGGCCGAGGATATCATCAACCGTGGCGGTGCGACACTTGTGGTGGAGCTTTTTGGTTCGGACGACAAAGGTAACTTTGCCGAAGACAAGGGTGGCACTGTTTGGCTAGATGGTATCCGGCATGAATACGGCCCCGGCGAAAAGCTGCGACTTGCACCAGGCGAAAGCGTAACGCTGCGACCCGGCGACTGGCATGCTTTCTGGGGGGATGGCGGTGACGTTCTTATTGGGGAAGTGTCGACAGTAAACGACGACGAGACCGACAATATCTTTCGCGAACCGATTGGTCGGTTTGCCAATGTAGAAGACGACGAGGCCCCCAAGCACCTGCTGGTTAGCGACTACCAATCATGGTTGGGTTGACGCCAGCGATTGTCGATACCCCACAAACCAGGCGGGATCTTATCAAGCTTCAGCATTCGCTGCCTTTTGGCCGCACGATATGCAACGCGTTCCTTCAAGTTTTTCTGGAACCCTCCATGGTGAATACGCATGGGTTTCTTGCTCGTCCGTTCTGCTTTCCGCGAATTTTCTCGATTACCCCGTGAACGGCGCCAGGATGCCAAGGCGGATCAAATCGCCTCAATCGCTACCGCGATACCCTGCCCCACTCCAATGCACATGGTCGACAATGCGCGCTTGCCTTGGGTGGCCTGCAACTCCAACGCAGCAGAGCCGACGATCCGGGCGCCAGACATGCCCAACGGATGACCAAGCGCAATTGCACCACCATTGCGGTTCACACGGGGATCATCATCTGCAATGCCAAGGTCTCGCAGGGTGGCTAGGCCTTGGCTTGCAAAGGCCTCGTTCAGCTCAATCACGTCAAAGTCCGTTTGCGACAACCCCAGCCGTGCCATCAGCTTTTTCGACGCAGGCGCGGGTCCGAACCCCATGATCCGCGGCGGCACACCAGCGGCCGCCCCTCCCAAGACACGCGCAATCGGTGTCAGACCGTTTGCCTTGGCTGCCGACTCAGACGCAAGAACCAGCGCCGCTGCGCCATCATTAACACCCGAAGCGTTGCCAGCCGTGACCGATCCGCCTTCGCGGAAGGGCGCACGCAACTTAGCCAGATCCTCGAATGTCGTTTCCGGGCGCGGGTGTTCGTCGGTGTCGACGATCCGAGGCTCGCCTTTTCGCTGTGGGATACTGACCGGCGTGATCTCTTGCGCCAGTCGACCGTTTTTCATCGCTGCCCCAGCCTTACGTTGAGATCGAAGCGCAAAAGCATCCTGATCCTCGCGACTTACAGTGAATTCTTCAGCCACATTTTCAGCTGTCTCCGGCATGGAGTCGATTCCGTATTGTGCCTTTATCAATGGGTTAACAAAGCGCCAGCCAATGGTTGTGTCATAGATTGACGCGCTGCGCGAAAAAGCGCTTTCGGCCTTGGGCATGACGAAGGGCGCGCGCGACATACTCTCGACGCCACCGGCAATCATCAGGTCAGCCTCTCCTGCGCGGATTGCCCGCGCCGCCGTAATCACCGCATCCATGCCCGACCCACAAAGCCGGTTCATCGTTGTGCCGGGCACTGTTTCAGGCAGCCCAGCCAGCAAGAGCGACATGCGCGCAACATTGCGATTGTCTTCACCAGCTTGATTGGCGCATCCATAAATCACCTCGTCCACCGAGGCCCAATCAACGCTCTTATTCCGTGCCATTAAGGCGCTCATCGGGACCGCCCCCAGATCGTCCGCCCGCACCGATGACAAAGCGCCGCCGTATCGCCCGATAGGCGTTCGGATGTAATCGCAGATGTAAACGTCACGCATCGCCGGACTTCCTTTTTTCAATTTCTTCGCGCTCTGCCCAAAGAGGGGCCAGCATGTCTTGAACTGTGCCTGTAAGGGCACCAGGGCCGGCGGCCTTTGCCACGGCAGCCATCATAGTTTTGATCCGTTCCGCTGGCTGTTCGGAAGCCCACCAAATTGGCCCTCCTGTCCAACGGGGGAAACCGTAGCCGTGTACCAATGTCACGTCGATGTCACCGGCACGCTGTGCGACACCTTCTTCCAGAACCAACGCCGCTTCGTTCAGGATTGCGCCCAGTAGCCGGTCTTGAATGTCCTGCATTGATACCGCGCGGGGGGTGATCCCCTTGGCCGCGCGAGCCTGATTGATGATCGCAGAGACAACTTCAGACGAACGCGGCTTTCCATCGTCATAATCATACCAGCCGCCGCCAGTCTTGCGCCCAAAACGGCCAGACTCGCACAGCTTGTCTGGTATCTCGACGTAACGCGCAGACGGGTCACGAGTTGCCGCCTGCCGCTTGCGCATATTCCATGCTATGTCGAGACCAGACATGTCCCCAACCGCAAATGGCCCCATCGCAAACCCGAAATCTGTCGCGGCTGCATCAACGTCTTGGGGGGATGCGCCCTCTTCAATCAGGAATTCGGCATGCCGCCGATACGCGGCATAGATGCGATTGCCTATAAAACCTTCGGCCACCCGCGCCACCACCGGCTGTTTTCCAAGTTTCTTGGCAAGCGACAATGCTGTCGCCAATGCACCGTCGGATGTGTCCTTGGCACGCACCACTTCAAGCAGTTTCATGATGTCGGCAGGGCTGAAAAAATGAAGCCCAACCACGTCTTCTGCACGCGATGTAACCGCGGCAATCTCGTCAATGTCGAGGTAAGAGGTATTGGTCGCCAAAATCGCGCCGGATTTCAGGATGGTGTCCAGTGTGTGGAACAGTTCTTTCTTCACGGCCATGTCCTCGAACACGGCTTCAAGAACCAGATCGCACGTTGCCAGATCAGACATTTCGGCACTTGGCGTCAGAAGTGCCTTTCTCTGTTCGGCCTCATCCGCCGCCAATCGACCTTTGGCCACGCTGGCATCAAGCGCCTGCGCGATGACGTTTGCAGCCTTGTCGCGTGTTTCCGTGTCGCGTTCGACCAAAGTCACCGGCAGGCCCGCCGCCAACATCGCCCGGCAGATCCCCTGCCCCATAGTCCCGCCGCCGACAAGACCAACATGTGTGATCTCTGACGGCATGGCCTGCAACCCGTCAACCCGCATCGCCGCACGTTCAGCAAAGAACAGATGGCGAAGCGCAAAGGCTTCCTCCTCAAGCCGGAAAGTTTGGAAGGCGGCCCTCTCTTTGAGTAGAGCATGGTCTGTTGGCGATTGGGCGGACAGTTTGACAAGGGCAATAGCCTCAGCGACGTTTGGGCGTCCTTTGCTGCGCCGCAGGGCTTTGCTTGCAGCCGCATCAGTAGATTTCGGGTCGCCTGAAGGTACAGGCAAATCGCGTAGCTTCCGTTTGTGCGATGCCGTACGGATTGCATCTTGCGCGGCAGTGATCAGGTCCTCAGCCGCGCTGCTATTGGCCAGCGCGTCAACCATCCCCAACGTCAATGCTTCAGGGGCTGGAACACGCTGGCCGGAACACACCAAGGAAATCGCCTCGGCCACGCCGACAAGGCGTGGCAAACGCTGGGTTCCGCCTGCCCCGGGCACCAAACCAAGCGTGACCTCGGGTAGGCCCAGAACCGCGCTCGGCGCAGCCACACGCAGGTCGCACCCCAAGGCCAATTCGAACCCTCCGCCAAGCGATGCGCCGTGGATCGCGGCACACACAGGGTGCGGGCAATCCTCGATCGCTTTGATCACCTGTGGAAGTTCAGGGGCCGCTAAAGGTGCGCCGAATTCTTTAATGTCCGACCCAGCGACAAAGCTGCGTCCTGCACCGAGGATCACAACCCCCTGTAAGTCCATCTCAGACGCTTTGACTATACAGGTCAGTAGCCCACGGCGCACCGCAGTTGAGCCCGCGTTTACCGGCGGATTGTCTATTGTCACTATCCCAAAGCCGTTGCGGACTTCTAAGCGAACAACATTTTCGTCGCAGTTCATGGTCGTACTTTCATCGGATTACGTCAGACTGGTTTGAGCCAACACTGTGCGCATGATTTCAACCAATACGTCGACCAAAACTGTGGGGAGTGCGGCAATAAGGTTTTATGTGCACAAAGACATGTCTCTGCTACCTTAGACAACACCCACACATTTTGGGGCCATTCCTCGGCGATTCACATGGCATTCCTTTCCCCGACCATCCATGAAGCCACACATTTAGCATTTCAAGTCATGTCATCCTTTGACGCGATTAGGCTCTTGGTAGTGTCCCTGTGTCTAAAGGAGCGCGTTCTTGGATCAATCACGTTTCAGCGCATGAACCCAAGCCTCCGACTTAGGCCCATGTAGTGTGCGCGTTCCGCCCGCGACCGCGCCAAGCCGTTTTGCCACCGTCTGCGACCTGGTGTTTCCAACACCAATGCAGCTGCAAAGAATTTCCAACATCCGTGCCATTCGTCGTGCAAACGGCCAGCCTTGCAATGTGGCGTACTATAATGTCGTTGAACCGCGTGTGGGCACTCGCCTATCGGAATGTTCTTGGAGACAAAGCGGACTGGAACCACGTCACAAAGCTAAGGATCGAAAAGACGGGCACACCTGTTGCAGCGCGGATAGCCGGTGCGTAGGGTCCCATGTTTGTGCATTCGAGAACCAATGCCCCAATATCCGGATTACTTGCCACGAGTTTCCGGGCTGCATCAACATTGTCCTCTTCGGCAGCAGCGACATCCATCTCGGGTTCATTACCCAGAATGGCACGGGTAAACTCGCGACTTCCTTCCGTGCTTCCGATTGGTGTATCCGGCGGCACACCGGCTGCTGCAAGATGAGCGGGTGTCAATGAGCTTCCCGAGATCGTCAGTATCCCGGCCCTTTTCCCAGCTGGAAGTAGCGCATTCACCATACCTGTTTGCATCAGCGATGACGTAGCGACGGGCACCCCTACGGCTGCTGCGATATCCTGCTGGAAAATGGACAGAAAACCGCAATTCGTGGTGATCCCGTCCACGCCGTCCGCGACCAGTTCCTGCGCCGCCGCAATGAAATCGGGCAAAAGACCTTGGGCGTTCCGACGCACGACTTTGTCCGGTGATGCGCCCCGCACGATTTTGTAGTGCACTGGAAATTCCCAGCTCGTCGCGTTTCCCATGTCACCCGGAATGCGAGGGAACCGCGCTTCAAGCATAAGAATACCCACCGCTGCGCCGTAAATTGCCTTGCCGCCTTGCGCCTTCATGCTTCAATCCTGTCTAGGGTTTCGTCTATTGCGATCTTCTCCATCTGAGGAATGATCTGATCAAGAAATTCTTGCCCAATCACTGAAATTGGCCGGTCGCGCCGCGTCACTATTACAATATCGAGATGGACAGTCGGCTCCAATCGCCGGACCACATATCCCTGCCCGTCATCGCTGGCCAAAGTGAACGGGTCGATCATTGCAGCCCCCAACCCCTGCTTAACAAGGTTAAGCGCGTTTCGAAAAAGGTCGGTATGGCACCGCACCCGAAAATGCGCCCCGTTCGAATGAAAGGCCTCACGCGTCCGACGTGTAACCATATGATCCGCCCCCATGATGATAAACGGATAATCGTCCAGCGCATTCGGAGTCACGGGTGCATCGTCAGATAACCCAGCGCATACCGGAATGGCGCACAAGGTTTCAAAGGTGAACCGCCTTTCTTCCAGTCCTTCATGCAGGATGGGACGTTCGCAGATTCCAATTTCATACAACCCAGCCGCAACCCACTCTTGTATCTTACCCGAATACTGAGATTGGACAGCAAGTGTTAGGTTTGGTCGTTTTTCACAAAACGCCGCGATTTCTGCGGGGATGAAACCGAACGCCAAGGCGTGGTTGGATGCGACTTGCAACTGACCCGCCGTCCGGTTTTGAAGGTCGGCAACAGCCTGATTCACATGATCGAGCCCCCGCACAATCGTATCAATCTCATCAAACAAGACTGCAGCCTCGGGCGTCGGAACAAGGCGGCCTCGCCGACGTTCGAATAATTTGAATTTGGTACGTCGTTCCAATTGCGACAGCAGGTTGCTGATAGCGGGTTGCGACACTCCGAGGTGCTCGGCCGCCGCAGTTACGGTGCCGCGCTCCATGATGGCGTGAAAAGCTTGGAACTGGCGAAACGGTGTCGACATACACCACTAGTATCATAAATTATTATGAAGTCGCAAAATCTTTGTATTGGAAATGATGAAGCCCTCGGGGCACGGTTGTTTAATGGGGGCCTTCCAAAGATGAGCGACAACAACCAAATCATAACTGGCTTTGATCTCTGGCATCTTTCACTACCTGTTGTTTCGGCTCGAGATCACGGAATTGGAAGGGTCGATGGGACGTGCGAAGTCGTTATATTGCGACTGACTTCCGAAAGCGGCGAAACCGGTTGGGGAGAAGCGTCTCCTTGGGTGGTGTTTACTGGATCGCCAGAAGCGACCTTCGCCGCTTTGGATCGGTACATCCGGCCATTGGTTCTGGGTCGCAAAGTCGCCGAACGCGAAAAGATCATGTTAGACGCCGAAAGAGCCGTTGCGCATTGCACAGAGGCAAAAACAGCGCTTGATACCGCTCTTCTGGATCTCGCCGCACGCCTTTCTAATCAACCTGTCCACGCTCTTGTGGGCGGCAAATGTCGTGACACGATCCCGCTCTCGGTTTCGTTGGCAAACCCTGACTTTGCGCAGGACCGCGCCTTGCTTAACCGCTTGCGCGAGGATGGCGTCCGCATCGTTAAACTCAAAACCGGTTTCCGGGATCACGATTTCGATTTAATGCGCCTTGAAGCATTGGCTCTGGATTATCCGGAATTTGTCGTTCGCGTGGACTACAATCAAGGCCTTTCCCCCGAGGACGCCTTAGCCCGTGTCCGCGATGTCGCAACGTTTCGGCCTGACTTCATCGAACAACCCGTGCGCGCGCCTCATTACGACCTCATGGCGCAAATCCGCGAGGCAATCGTTGTTCCGCTTTTGGCGGACGAGAGCGTTTTTGGCCCCGAGGACATGGCACGCGCCATACGCGAGGGCATTTGTGACGGTGTGTCGATCAAGCTAATGAAGTCGGGCGGGTTTGCGCGCGCTCAAACCGTTGCCACCATGGCAGCCAACCAAGGTCTGGGCGTATATGGCGGCGACATGTTCGAAGCTGGGATTGCGCACCTTGCTGGCACACACCTGATCGCAGCCACTCGGGCCATTGACTTAGGATGCGAGTTTTATCAGGCCCGATACTATCTGAAAGAGGACATTCTTGAAACGCCGTTCCCTTGCAATGGCGGTCATGTTCAGGTGCCTGACACACCGGGGCTTGGCATCCGACCCGACCTCGACAAGCTGAACCACTACAACATCGCCAAGGGGCGCGGTACATGAGCGAGGCAAAAACCATCGCCATTGTCGGTGCAGGCATCGTCGGAGTGTCGACCGCTATTTGGCTACAGCGTGACGGCCACAAAGTTATCTTGATTGACCGGGACGGTCCTGCGGCAGGTGCAAGCCATGGCAATGGAGGTGTGCTAGCAAGCTGTTCCATCATTCCAGTTACGGTGCCGGGGCTATTGCGAAAAGCACCGGGAATGCTGTTGGGGCGCGATCAACCGCTGTTTCTGAAATGGGGATACTTGCCCAAACTTATGCCTTGGCTGATGTCGTATATGAGCCAAGCTAGCGAAACCGCAGTGCGGCGGCGCGCAGCGGCTTTAGCCCCTATCATTGGCGACAGCCTTGTCGATCATCAAGCACTTGCGGCAGGTACCGGGGCAGAAAAATGGATCGTGCCCAGCGACTACCTGTTTCTTTACCGCGATCGCGCACACTATGACGGCGACGCGCTTGGGTGGTCCATCCGCAAAGAACACGGTTTTGCGTGGGATATCCTCGAAGGTGAGGCGTTTCGTGCATATGACCCCATTTTTGCGCAAAACATCGGGCTTGCGGCGCGGTTGGGCGATCATGGGCGTATTCGCGATCCAGGCGCTTATGTCAAAGCGCTTGCCGCCCATGCAGAGGCACAAGGCGCCAGGTTTATCCGCGCCGAAGTGACGGATTTCGCCCGCGAAAATGGCCAAGTGACAGGTGTGCGTGCGGGTGGCGAAACAATCTCTTGTGATGCCGTTGCGCTGTGCACTGGCGCTTGGTCAAAGCATCTTGCCTCCAAGCTTGGACTGAAAGCACCGTTGGAAAGTGAACGAGGCTATCACCTTGAACTATGGGAGCCATCAGTGATGCCCCGCGCCCCGGTGATGGTGGCGTCTGGGAAATTTGTCGCGACCCCGATGGAGGGCCGTCTGCGCCTTGCAGGCATCGTCGAATTCGGAGGACTGGACGCACCTGCGTCACGGGCCCCGTTTGACTTGCTGGAGCGCAATATCCGGGCCGCCATTCCCGGTATCACCTGGAAGAAAACCGTCGAATGGATGGGTCACCGACCATCCATGACGGATTCAATTCCCGTGATTGGCGAAGTGCCAAACCTTGCCGGTGCCTTCGTTGCCTTTGGGCACGACCATGTCGGGCTGACTGGTGGCCCCCGAACCGGCAGAATTATGGCTCAACTGATGTCCAAGACCACACCAAACATTGACCTGAGCCCCTATTCTCCCGCACGCTTCTCTGCGTGACGGGATCAAATCAAGAAACTGAAGCAAACCACAGGGAGACCAAAAAATGAAAAAGCTAATGAACTTAACCGCAGGTGTCGCGCTGGCGACCACCGTGGCCGCTCCGGTCATGGCCGAAACGTGGGATATGCCGATGGCGTATGCCGCCACGAATTTCCATTCGGAAGTTGGAGCGAATTTTGCCAAATGCGTCACCGATGGAGCTGGAGGCGATCTTGAGATCGTGACCCACCCATCTGGGTCTCTTTTCCCAGGCAACGAAATTAAGCGCGCCGTACAGACCGGCCAAGCCAATATCGGCGAACGGCTTCTGTCGGCACATCAAAACGAGAACCCACTCTACGGCGTAGACTCCATCCCTTTCCTCGTGTCGTCATTCGACGAGCATGAAAAGCTTTGGGAAATCGCAGGGCCTGCCGTTGCAGAGGTCATGGCCGAGGACAACCTACACTACCTCTATTCGGTGCCTTGGCCGCCGCAGGGCCTTTATTTCCGCGATCCGGTTAACGCGGTCGCAGATATGAATGGGGTAAAATTCCGCTCCTATTCGACCGCAACAGCGCGTTTGGCGGAACTCACAGGTATGATCCCGGTTCAAATTGAAGCCGCTGAAATCAGCCAAGCCTTCGCAACGGGTGTTGCAGACTCGATGATTTCATCGGGCGCCACGGGCTATGACCGTAAGGTGTGGGAACATCTTAATCACTTCTACATCGTGGATGCATGGCTGCCGCGTAACGCAGTGTTTGTGAATATGGACGCGTGGAACGGTCTAGATGATGCAAGCAAGGCGGTCATGAACGATTGCGCCGCCGCTGCAAAGGCCGAAGGTCTTGCACGTTCGAAGGATTACACCGACTTTACATTGGATGGCCTTCGTGAGGGCGGCATGACAGTCGAAGCCGCCAGCGACACGCTTGTCGGCGAACTTCAGGCCATCGGTGCGACCATGACCGAAGAATGGCTTGCCGGTGCTGGCGAGAAAGGCAAAGCCATCGTCGATGCCTACAAGGCCGGAAACTGACGACATTAGAAAAGGCTGGGGCGACTGGTTTACTCACGTGGTCGCCCTAGCCACTTCAAACCATCACAGACGGGATCGGGACAATGGCGGCAGCGCGCGCGCTCAGGCGTATTCTTGACTTTCTCTATCTGGCGGGCGGAATTATCGCAGCCTTTTTCTTGGTCGCCATTCTGACCATCATTGTCTTGCAAATGTTGGCACGCTGGTCGGGTGTGACCTTTCCCGGTGCAACCGATTATGCCGGTTATTGTATGGCGGCTGCGTCGTTCTTCGCCTTTGCATATGCATTGAACCACGGAGCGCATATTCGGGTATCCATTATTCTGAATTCATTGGGGCGGATGCGACGCTGGGGCGAGACCTTCTGTTTTGGCGTGGGCACCCTCATCGCGACCTATTTTGCCTGGTACGCGGTCAAAGGCACATATGTGTCATGGCGCTGGAACGAAATTAGCCAAGGCCTTGATAAAACGCCGATCTGGGTTCCCCAGATCTCGATGTCGGTTGGCGCCATTCTGTTGGCCATCGCCTTCTGGGACCATCTGGTTCAGCTCCTCTTCAAGGGAGAACACGGGATCAAATCCGATCTGCTTGAACAAAGCCACGCGGAGTAACGCACCATGGAACAGCTTGCCCCGATTGCGATCTTTCTCTTTGTTCTGTTCTTTTTGCTTGGCTCGGGTGTTTGGGTTGGCCTTGCACTTATGGGCGTCGCCTTTGTGGGGATGGAATTGTTTACGTCCCGACCGCCCGGCGACGCGATGATCACCCGCGTTTGGGGGGCATCGTCGTCATGGACACTGACCGCGCTGCCCTTGTTCATCTGGATGGGCGAAATCCTGTACCGAACGCGATTATCCGAAGACATGTTTCGTGGTCTGTCGCCCTGGCTAGCAAGATTACCGGGTGGACTGGTGCACACCAACATCGTGGGGTGCACGGTCTTTGCTGCTGTGTCGGGTTCGTCCGCAGCAACCCTGACCACAGTCGGCAAGATGTCGATCCCGGAATTGCGCAAACGCAACTACCCTGAAAACATGGTCATTGGCACACTCGCGGGTGCAGCCACGCTGGGTCTGATGATCCCGCCGTCTCTGACGCTGATCGTCTATGGCGTCACGATCAATGAATCGATCACCAAGCTGTTTATGGCTGGAATTCTGCCAGGTCTCGTGCTGGCTTCGATGTTCATGGCTTATGTGGCAGTGATGTCTTTTGTGTCCAAGGACTTTAACCCCACCCCCGAAGAACCCATGACTTTTGGCGAAAAAGTCAAAAACTCGCGCTTTCTGATCCCGGTCATTTGCCTGATCCTTGTCGTCATCGGTTCGATGTATCTCGGCTTTGCCACCGCGACCGAAGCAGCAGCCTTTGGTGTCATTGGATCGCTGGTACTGGCCGCCACGCAGGGCTCGCTTACGTGGGACACCTTCACCGAAAGCTTGATGGGCGCTGTACGCACGTCGGCCATGATCGCCCTGATCCTTGCAGGTGCCGCGTTCTTGTCGCTATCGATGGGCTTTACCGGCCTGCCGCGCGGGTTGGCGGATCTGATCGCCTCGCTTGACCTGAGCCGGTTTGAGTTGTTGATGGCTCTGCTGGTTTTCTACATCGTCCTTGGTATGTTCCTTGACGGCATTTCGTCGGTGGTTCTGACCATGGCGGTCGTGGAACCAATGATCCGACAGGCAGGCATCGACATCATCTGGTTCGGCATTTTCATCGTCGTGGTCGTGGAAATGGCGCAGATCACACCACCCATCGGGTTCAACCTTTTCGTGCTTCAGGGCATGACGACCCACGAGATGAACTTTATCGCCAAGGCTGCGATCCCGATGTTCCTGATCATGGTGGTAATGGTCTTTGTCTTGATTGCCTTCCCCGAACTGGCGACATGGCTGCCCGATAACATACGACAACGATAGTGAGTCCGCTCGCTTTCGCCGCCCGACACGGACGCTGGAGCCTCGTCGCCGGATTGGCGGCGGGGCTTGGCTTGCCCGGGGTCGCGCAAACTATGAGGCCCGTGCTGCCAGAGCTGGTCAGCGCTTTGCTTTTCGTGGCCGCATTGCGCATCGGGCCACGCGCCACGATCGGCAGCTTAAAAGCCATCGGACATACGCTTCGGACGGTGATCGGTTACCAATTGGTTGCGCCGCTTCTGGCCCTGGGCGTCTTGACGGCTATGGGGATGGCTTCAACGCCTTGGGGCATGGCTCTTGTTCTGGTCTTGGCTGCACCATCTGTCACGGGAAGCGCAAACTTCACAATCCTCATGGGGCAGGACCCGTCGGTCGCCATGCGGATCATGTTGGTCGGCACAGCGTTGTTCCCGCTCACCGCATTGGCGGTTTTGACGCTGTCTCCGATTGTTGAGTCTCCTTTGCAGGCTCTGCTTGGTACAGCACGGCTGATCGGCGTGGTGTTTGGTGCGGTTGGAACGGCATTTGCCGTAAGATGGTTTTTCTGGCGCGATATCGGCGTGGAAGGCCGCAACGCACTCGATGGGTGCTCTGCCATTTTACTGGCTGTAGTTGTTGTTGGCCTGATGAGCGCCGCCGGTCCTGCATTGCTTTCGTCACCGCTGCACTTCGCATCCTGGCTGGCTTTCGCGTTTGCCATCAATTTCGGGCTGCAACTTCTGGCGCATCGCTTTGTCCCGGTCGAAGACGAAACGCGTGATCGCACGGGTACAAGCATCATCGCCGGAAACCGCAATATCGCGCTGTTCCTTGTCGCCCTCCCGCCCGAGGTGATGGATCGGGTGCTGCTGTTTATCGGCTGTTACCAATTCCCTATGTACCTGACCCCCATTTTGCTTGGCAAAGCCCTTCGCCCCCGCGACCCTGCAGGTGCGGCAAAACTCTAACCTTTGAGGAAACCACATGACACGGATGAACGGAGCGCAGGTCATTCTGAGGATGTTGGAACTGCACGAAGTCGGTTGTGTGTTTGGATTGCCGGGCGAGACAACCATCGGCTGGTACAAGGAATGGCAAGAGTCGTCTTCCATCAAATTCGTCCTCACGCGGGATGAACGGACCGCCTCTTTCGCGGCCGAGGCCTATGCTAAGGTCACGGGTCGCCCCGCCGTTCTCGAAGCGCCCAGTCCCGGTGTCACCCATTGCGCCCCCGGCATTGCTGAAGCGTATTTGTCTTCGGTTCCGGTGATCTTTTTCAGCTCGGACATCCCGGTGAATCAGGACAAGAAGCACGGCCTGACCGGTCTTGACCAAACGGCTTTGTATTCCAGCATTTGCAAGGAATCCTTCTACCTTACCTCTGTGAAAGATATTCCCTTCCTCCTGCGTCGCGCCTTCCGGGTAGCAACATCGGGGCACCCTGCCCCGGTACACGTGCGTGTTCCGATCAATGTCTTCCACGAAGAGGCCGAGATCACCGATCTTTATGCAGAGCCAGAGTATCGGCACTACCCTGCGCACCGTCCTGTAGCGGATCATTCCAAGATCAGAGAAACGATGGCGTTGCTTCTTGCCGCCGAAAAGCCATTGATCGTGTGCGGTCAGGGTGCGCTCATTTCCGGAGCTGGTGCTGCAGTGCTCGAACTGGCCGAACTGTTGCAAATCCCCGTCGCAACCACAACGCCCGGCAAAGGCACGGTCCCCGAGACCCACCCACTGTCACTGCGTGTGATCGGGGCGCGGGGTGGCATGGGGTATGCCAACGACTATGCTGCTGCCGCCGATACCATCTTCCTGATCGGGTCAAACACGGATTCCAGTTCGACCAACCATTGGACGCTGTACGGCGAACCGCAAAGCAAGACGTTCATCCAACTCGACATTGCCGAAGCGCATATGGGCAATAACTTCCCGCTTGCAGTCGGATTAGTGGGAGATGCGCGAGCGACGCTGGAATACATGCTGGAGCTGCTCCGCCGCGAACATCCTAATCTTGTTCACCCGATCGTAGATTTGACCGAACTGAAGCAATCGGCGCTGGATGCGGTGTTCAACGCCAATATCCCCATGCCAAAAGACACATTGTCGCCGGTCCGGCTGGCTCAGGTACTAGATCAGATTTTACCTGATGATGGGATCATCACCGCCGAACCAGGTGTTGCCGCGATCTATCCATCAGCCCTCATGTCGGTGCGCAAAGCTGGGCGACGCTATCTGACGAACTATTCGATGGGGGCGCTTGGCTATTCCGTACCAGCAGCCATCGGCGCGGCCTATGCCAGCGACGGTCCGGTGATTTGCCTGACAGGCGACGGGTCTTTGGCCTTTGTGTTGGGCGACTTCGAAACCATCCGGCGCAGCGGCAAGAACATCACCGTGATCCTGATGCGCAATGACAGCTATGGATGGATCCGGGGCGAGGCCATTCTTCTGGACGACGTCGATGCACCGTGGACAACCGATTTTGGCGCAGTTGATTATGTAAAGGTCGCCGAAGGATTTGGGTTTTCTGCCACTCGCGTCACCTCGGAAGATCAGATCGAACCTGTTCTTGCTGCCGCTCTTGCACATCCCGGTGCGAATTTCATCGAAATGATGGTGCCGACGCAGGACAAAATCGTACCATTCGTGCCCAGTTGGGTGGACGCGGCACGTGACAAAGGACTGTCGTATTTCCGGTAGTTTTCATACCAGACCAAGAACATACGACGTGCATAAAACGCGCCAAAGACATCGGTTTCTTCCACCCTACGCCTTCGTTGCATTTTGCGCAGCTTGTGAGCGCACTGATCTCATCGACCATCTTTTAAAACTATGCTTTTCATTGTCCGAAAATGTTCCTCGGTTTAGCGTTTTGCAGGCAGAGCGGAGTCGAGCCTAGACAAAAAGAGACGCTCTGAATGGAAGGTGTTGTGTGTTATTCGTTTTCAGAAGCTTGTTTGGTGCGGTCTTTACCGCATTGGTGTCCGCTGTATTCGCAATCTCCTTTGCAGCAATCATCTATCAAGGCCCAATGGCGGCCTTTCTGGATCGCGGAATTGGGCTTATTCTTTTAGGCGCGGTCGTAATCGCTGTTACCGGCGCATTCACGCTTTCATACAAGGGAACGATCCTAGCACCACAGGATGTCCCAGCCATTCTCTTGGCGGGCGCAGCAGCGTCGATTGCCACACAAGGCCAATTGAGCGGGGAAGAATTGTTCGCAACAGTTGCGTGCCTTGCTGCTTTTTCTTCAATCCTGACAGGTCTGACAGGCGTTCTGGTTGGCCAATTCAGATTGGCCTATCTTGCAAGGTTTGTACCCTACCCGGTTCTGGCGGGTTTTCTTGCTGCCACCGGGCTGCTTCTGGTGATCGGTGGACTGGGCGTCGCGTTGGGCGACACATCTGCCGTGGCTGGATGGCGGGGCTATTTAGCCGACGATCTAACTTTGAAATGGGTTCCGCCTGTGGTGGCTGCGTTTGGTATCCTTCTGTTAACCCGCGCAATAGATAGCACATTAACACTACCAATTGGACTTACACTGACGGCTGCAGGCTTCTACGCGATGCTTTGGGTTTTGGGTTTCACAATGGAAGAGGCCCGGTCTTTTGGACTTCTGCTGGGACCATTTGCCGACGGGAATCTGCTTGATGGTCTTGGCACAAACCTCATTTTTGACGCCGATTGGGCACTAATCCTGACGCAAGCGCCTGTCATCGTGACGATCATTGCGACCTGCATGTTGGGGGCGACACTAAACGCGTCCGGTCTTGAATTGGCGTTAAAAAGGGACTTCGACATCAGCACCGAGGTAAAGGGCGCAGGGATCGCCAATATTCTAAGTGGATTTGCAGGGGCAATTCCGGGGTACCACATTGTCGCTGAAAGCATTCTAGCCAACAGGTTGGGCCTCGTCGGACGACTGGCAGGGATCAGCAGTGGCCTCGGGTGCCTTGCAGTGATCTTGTTTGGGGCGAATACGTTGTCAGGTCTGCCGGTTGGTTTGTTCGCGGCCGTCTTGATCTTTCTGGGCAGCGATCTCCTTTTCACGTGGGTCTGGGAGGAACGGAAACGGCTTCAGCCACTCGACTATGCGATTGTGCTGCTGATCCCAGTCATTGCAATTAGTTTCGGATTTCTAACGGCAATCGCCATCGGTTTGCTCGTAGCCTGTGCATTATTCATTGTATCCTATGCAAAGCTTGACCTGATCCGTTCCCAAAGTGACCTTCGGGTGCGCAGGTCGCCTGTTGAACGATCGGATGAAGAGCTTAGAATATTGGCAAATGCTGGCAACGCCGTCAAAATTGCGGAATTGTCGGGATTTCTCTTTTTTGGCTCGGCCAACGCCCTGCGTGACAGAATGCGCGCGGCAATTGAACAGAACGAAAGTAAAACGGAATGTTTGGTTCTGGATTTCGGGCACACCTCTGGGATCGATGCATCTACAATCATAGTGCTGTCGCGGCTTGCGTCCGATTGTACGGACCGCAAAGTGAAGCTGGTGCTTTCCGGACTGCCTCCCGTCACGCGATCTGCTCTAACAAACGTTCTGAGCGCGTCCGACGTTGACTTCTACGACACCCTCAATGAAGCCTTGGAGCATGTCGAGGACATTGTGATTTCTTATCACCAAGAAGACCGCGTGGCATCTGAGAATGGCGCATTTGCGCAAATCGACGGGTTTCTCTCGGAAATGCCTGAAGACGGTGTTTTGGACCGGATCGAACTTGCACTCGGGGACGTGCTTGTTGAACTGGGTGCGAAGTCCGACGAGATCTACTACCTTTGGTCGGGCCAGCTAAAGGTACTCGCCCCGGATAGCGACGGCGAAACTGCGGTTGTGGCCAAGGTTCGACCAAAGACAGTGATTGGTGAAATGGCCTACTATTCTGGGAAGGTTCGATCTGCAGCTATTGTGGCAAGCGCGCCTTCTGTGATTCTTCGGATCAACATGGCCGCCATCGATAGCTTGGAACAGGACAATCCAGCTGCTGCCCTGGCGTTTCACAAAGCCATCGCTGCAGGCATGGCGCGGCGCTTGGGCCGAACAACCCAGCTTTTGCGCGATCTTGGGGCGTAGATAATCTAACGGAAACAGATCGCATCACACTTTGTGAAAAACGCAAACAGGTTTTCCGTGCTATCCTTCGAAATGGCCAGACCAGTGAACCCATATTCATTAATCTAAACAGTTGGTTAAGTGGCTATCAACAGCCTATCATAACGACCAATGCCGCGCGTCTGGTCGCGACCAATTCACAGAGCAGTGCAAGGTAAAATTTTCATCAATTGACGACCTGCATCGGATGGTAAAAGCATTACAGAATGGATGATTCAGCCAACCTGATCTTTGATGCAATCGGTATGACCGGTGTGTTCTTTTACATCACGGCCTATGCCGCGCTTCAGGCTGGCTTTTTGAAAGGCAGGGGATACACCTACACGATCATGAATCTGATCGCGGCTTCATTGGTTTTGGTATCGCTCACCAACAATTTCAATTTGTCCTCTGCGATCATCCAAATCACCTGGATCGTGATCAGTGTGTTCGGTCTGACCCGTTATTTCATCTTGCATCATTCGACACGTTTGACACCGGAAGAAGCCGCTTTTGCGCGCTCGAAACTCCCGACGATCCCCAAACCTCTGGTTCGCAACTTCTTTCAGTCTGGATCGTGGGTTGATCTTGAACCAGGAACGATCATCGCAACAGAAGGCAAAGAGCTTGGGGCACTTGTCTATCTTTTGCTTGGAGAAGCTGAGGTAGAAAACGGCAAACAACCCGTCGGTCTTGTTGGTTCTGACTCGTTCATCGGCGAACTCACCTGTTTTGATGGCGGAACCGCAACCGCGACGGTCACCGCGACCAGTCCTACACGCGTTTTTCGGATCCCAGCCGCGACATTGATCAAATTGTGCTCTCGGAATCCAGAGTTTCGCGTCGAAATCGAACGCTCAATCCGAAAAGACACCGGGCTCAAACTGGTGGCTGCAAATGCACGGATAAGTGGCAAGGAAATAGGGCAATAATCGCTGTGGTTTCAAAGCTTTGCAGAATTTGCAACTCCTTCGATTCAGTGTAGTTTTCTCAGGTCAGGACATGTGCTTGGCCATTTGAAAAAGACGCGGAGTCGACTTCTTGTATGGCTGCTACATTGATGAATCTATCTCAGTTCTTGCAGCAAATCGATCTTTCGCATTTGCATGAAAAACTGACATCGGAAGACATTGATCTGACCGTCCTTCCATTGCTGGATGACGCGGACCTGAAAGAGCTTGGACTTAGCCTTGGTCAGCGCAAAAAGCTGCTTCGCGGCCTCAAGGCACTTGATGACACCGCAGGTTCAAAACGTCACAAGGACGTCAAGACTGCGAACCCAGTTCAATTGCGTCGACTCAGCGTCTTGTTCTGCGACATGGTCGGATCGACCGAGCTTGGTGAGCGGCTTGATATCGACGACATGCAAGTCGTTCTCCAGCACTACTACGACATAGCAAGCAGTGTGGCTCAGAAGCACAATGGACACCTCGCCGGTTCGCAAGGCGACGGGGTTGTTATGCTGTTTGGCTATCCAAAGGTGATCGAGGGATTTGCCGAAAGAAGTGTGGTGGCGGCAAGGGACTTGCAGCAGAGGCTTGCTGAACAACCAGTCTTGATTGACGGGCGCGACCCCATCCACATTGTGACGCGGATTGGGATTGCATCCGGCCAAGCCGCAGTAGGCTTTAAGGATGGCGAAGGCTCAGGCGATCAGATTCACCTTGTTGGTCCGGTCGTGAATCGCGCAGCAAGACTCCAGACGGTCGCGAACCCTCAGTCTTGTGCGGTCGATGCCAAAACCCATGACTTGACCCAAGCCTCCGTCACTTACGCGACAGCCCAGAGACATCCGCTTAAGGGCTTGTCCGATCCTGTCGAGGTCTATCATCTAATCGGTCTGCGCCGGTCGCAATACGTTCCGGCGGTACCATCTGAGTTCGTCGGGCGTGATTCCGAATTAGAAACCTTGTCTGACCTTTGGTCGCGCACAAATTCTGGGGCTTTCATTACATTGACCGTGTCCGGCGATGCCGGAGTTGGCAAATCTGCGCTGGTTCAACGTTTTCTGGCATCATGTGAACCGCCAGTGACCCGCGTAACTCACTTACACTGCAACGCGATGGCCGCGCAGTCGCCTTTGCGCCCGGTGGCAGATGCCTTGGCAGGTTTGATCCAATCATCGGACGAGAAACATGCGCTGTTCAATGAATTGAACGCCCCTTCTCAAGACCTTGCTGTTCTTGCTGGGCAGTTTCTGCACCTGACGGACGATGCCGCCGAAAGCGCGGCATTCTCGGCAGGGGACCGCGACTCCATTCTCGATCTGCTGTGTTTATGGCTGATGGGGTCTGCTGAAACGCCCGGCATCGTCGTTTTAGAAAACGCACAGTGGCTGGACGACACCACTCGTGCGTTGATGTCCCAGACCGCCGAAGCCGCGCGCGTTACAGGCAAACCCATCTTTATGATCGCAGTAACACGCGACACCGCGCTGGATGTCTGGAAAGACAGTGAAACGCACCAACAATTGGCGTTGCAACCATTGGACGAAACCGATGCCAAATCTCTGATGGATCGCATTTTGGCAGGTGCACCAGTGCCCGAAGCAATTCGTGAGAACATTCTGTACCACGCTGACGGAAACCCTTTGGTGTTGGGCGCATTACTTCAGTCGCAGTCGCGCTCTTCGTTCTCCAATGTGCCTGACGCTGTTGTGGTTCCGCATACGATCTATGAAACGGTCTCAAAACGGCTGGATTCGATTCAATCCGGGCGTGGCTTGATAGAAGCGCTTGCAGTGTTCGGCGCACCTACCCCACTGAATGTTTTGAACGAAGCGTTCCCACTGGATGAAGACACACGGGACGCGACACTGGGCGCATTGGAGACGGCAGGCCTGATCGAGCGGCGCAAAGTAAATGCCGCTGATGTTCTTAGCATCCGCCATAAGGCATATCGGGACGTGATCTACGAACAAATTGATGGACCTGTGCGCCGAAAACTGCATGCGGCGGCATTTCGTGCGCTGCAGGATTTGGTTCATGAACGCCCCGAAATCCTTGCCAAACACGCCCAGGCTGCGCAGGACTGGAACAATACCTTGGATCACGCACTAACAGCGGGAGAGACCTTTCTAAAGCGCTCGGCCCTGATCGAAGCAGGCCATTTTCTTGAAATGGCCGAGGTCGCTTCGAAACGTTTGCCAGCCAACACTCAAGTGACGGGAAAACGGCTGCGCACAATTACGGGCCTCGCGTCGGTCGAACGCTCTCGCTTCGGAATTGCCACAGATCGAAGCGCCGAATTGGGACAACAGACAGCCGACCTTGCCCATGCCATTGGCGATAGACATGCAGAGTTGATGGCACTCTATGGTCTCTATTCCCATGCTTTGGTACGCGCCGATTACATCAAAGCGGAACAGCAGGCCAAGCTCCTTCTGGACGCTGCCGAATTAAGCCAGAACAAAACCTTCATGAAGATCGCGTACCGCGCTATCGGAGCCGTAGCTCTGCATCGGGGTGATCAGATAACTGCTCAAAAGTGGCTCGAAAATGCGCTCGAACAATATGACCGCGACACTGATCTGCCAATTGCGCACGCGCACGGCTATGACCATGCCGAGATCACGTCAGCATTGCTTGCCATGTCGCTTTGGATCAGCGGCGACTTGCAGCGTGCCTGGCAAATGGGCGCATTTTCCATAGACCATTCCCGCGAAATCGACCACGCTCACTCATTGGCGCAAGCGGTGTCGTTCCGCGTCATGTGGGGCGCAATGGCCCGTCACGGTTCAGCATTGAGTGGCGTTGCCGCAGAAGGCCAAGCAATTGCAGAAAAGCACGGAATTAGTGTGATGCGAGCAGCAGCGCGCCTTTTTCCGTTTGCCACTAATTTGTGTCTGCAACGATCAGCACCATCTGCCGCTGAATTGGTGGAACTGGACAAGCGGGTGACCGAATTTCGCGCGGCCAATCCGTTCAACTATGGGGCATTGCTCGCGTCAGTTTTGGCTGAAATTTATGTCCGTGCTGGCGATCTCGACAAGGCAGACGCTGTCTTGCTTGGCGGAGCAGAGACAACCGCAAAGACAGGCGAAACCTGGACATCATCAGAGCTTTTGCGCATGCAGGCGCGCGTGGCGTCAGCACGCAAGAACGAAGCGACGGCCACTAGGCTCCGTAAAGAGGCCTTGGACAACGCAATTCACACACAGGCAAACAGTATTGCTTTGCGGGTCATGTGCGACATGGCTGAAATCGACCCCCATCCTGAAAACATTCATGCCGTTCAGGAGGCATTGTCCCGGATGTCTTCGCTGGATGATGGTTGGGATGTCCGGCGCGCGCGCGCGCTGCTGGGCACTGGCAGCGGCGTTTGAACAAACGCACCGTTCAGCAGCAGGTGTTCAAGCACGTCCATCACAAGCCGAACAGGATGCGCTTGGATCAATCGTTCAGCGATAGTCGGCAACGAAGCGGAAGGGCGACAGGCAGCCGCAATATCAAGCGCAGTCAAACTTCCCTGCCCCGTGAAAAAGCCATTCACCGCAGGCATCTCCAGCGCCGGAGCCCACCGAATACAGTCCGTGTCCAAAACTGGTGCGCGCGTCAAAGGAGAGGCCAAGGCAAGAACGCCCCCACTTGGCATTTCCATTTTTGAATTCTCGGACAGTGGTTTGAAGAGTTCCCAAAACGATCCCGAGTACCGGGATTGATCGCTATAAGCTCTGGATGTCGCCTGACGCGCTGCGGCAACGGTTTCGGCGTGTTTGTGCCGCAAGAACGCATATGCAGGGTCGCTCGTACGGTCGTTATCCAAGATCGTTTTCACGGCAACCGCAGCCTGCACTCCGCTTCGGATCGCATGAACCAACCCGTGTGATGCGATCGGGTCACGTGCAAGCGCAGCATCACCGATAAGGATATGGCGTGAGGACACAATCGGATCCGCCACCGCCGATAAGCCTGCGGCAATTGGTTTCCCCACAGACACGCTGGATGGTTTGGGAAAAACTTGTGTTTGCGCAAGCTGCCTGCGCGCGTACTCAAGACGCATCTGCGGAGTTGCACCCGCAAGAGCTGCTGCTTGCTGAAACAATGCGCCATAGACCTGACCTGCGGCAAGGCTTGAGGCCCAAAGCCATCCGCACGGCAATGCGTTTAACCACATCCTATGGCTGGCGACGGCACTTTCTGCACAGAACGGCAAAGCGACAATATCAGTGGATGGCCGTTTCACAGCATTTCGCCCGCGTGCATCGACGACCATCGCGCATTTGATAGTTCCCGCATCTGTCACAACCAGTACGTTGTTGCGATCCTCATCAACCTTGCGCACACGAGTTGGCAGAACACGCACATGCCTTGCCGCTTCAGTATGCAGCGAATTGTGCATTCGTTCCCGGCGTAGCAAAAGTGGCCCATCGCCTTCATACGACCGCAACTCAGGCGTTTCGCGCCAGCTCATGTGCATCGCGGCGGCGGGTCCGTCGCTGACCTCGCAAACCAACGACAAGAGTCCGATGTCATCAAGGAGCGGCGCACCAGAGGCTGGGAAGCTTTCGATCTGGTGGCTTGCGAACTCCGCAACCGCGTCGATCAAGATCACATCCAAACCAGCAAGGCCTAGCTGGCGGGCAGCAATGCAACCCGCAGGCCCCGCACCCAAGACCGCGACTTCGGCCTCAGGCTTTGTCATTGAACCAGTCTGGGCGGGTCACCATCATCTTCTTGTAAGACCTCAACCCATAATCGAGCCAGCCTCGTACAAAATCGCAGGCAGGGCGTCCGGCGTGAAGAACTTCTTGATGGCATCCACCTCCGCACAAACGTCTTGCCCAGCAGGACTGGCAGGGTGTTTGGCGTTCGACCGTGCGTGCGTTCAGGAAATCAGCCCGAGCCCCATCGTCAGCTCCTGTCTCAAGATTCCCCATCGCGCCAAGTGGGTCTTTGACGAAGCGGTGGCAGGCGGAATACTCCCCATCGGAATCGATTGCGAGGTAGTCCCGCGCTGCACCGCATCCATGGCTGCGAGGGTGACCGCGATGCAATTCGCCCAATACTGTCGCAAGGTTGGCAAACGGATGCTCTCGTCCAGCACTGACAGCATCGAACCACGCATCGCCGCACGCCGTCATGGCATCAAGCAGTCGCGCGAAATCCTGTCCCGCCAAGCTGCCTTTACCCGTTGGCGATGAAATCATCGGAGCCACGCCCACCGTGGCAAACCCAAGCGCGCCGATGTCATCGACAACTTGCGGCACATCAAGGTTCAGCGGTGTGACCGTGACGCGCGCGCCAAGTTGAATCCTGTCTCCCCTCTCTAAAAGCGGAGCAATCCGTCGGGCGACACGATCAAAACTACCATTGCCAGCCTTGTCCGGTCGCAGGCGATCATTGACCTCTCGCCCGCCGTCAAGGCTCACAGTGACGGCGAACCTGTGCTGGGCAAAAAATTCGGCATCTTCGGGCGCGATGAGCGTGCCATTGGTCGTCAGCGAATACCCGACCTGAACCGCCCGTGCGGCACCGCGTTCATTTGCATAAGCGACAGAGCGGCGGATCAGATCGCGGGCGACCATTGGCTCACCACCCATGAATGCGATCTTGACCCCGCCGCCGGGAACGGTACCCGTGATGAGCTGATCTATCGCCTGCTTTGCGACATCCCAATGCATGCGAGTGTCTGCACCACCAAAACTGCCGCCCGCCGCATAACAATAGCCACAGGCAAGGTTGCAAGTCTGCGAAACGGTCAATGCCAACGCGCGCACTGGATGCACGTTAAGCTTGGGTGGAACCGCCTGACTCGGGGCATCCAAACCAAGACGAGACAGCTCTTCTTGGGCGGATACGTCTCCAGCCAGCAAGGCCTGCCGCATGCGTTGCGCATCGTCCTGCGACAACCCAAAGATCGCGGCGGTCTCTGCCATAAGCAGCACGTCCCCTGCGACATGAGCCAGCGCGCTTGGGCGTGCCTCAGGTTGCGTGAAGTCCAAGGTCACGAGAATGCCGCAAAGAACGGGACGCCTATGTTGTCCTTGGCAAGGCCCAGCGCGATGTCGTTCAAGTCATGCATGGCCGTGCGCGCCTCTTTGATCTTGTCGTTCGCTTTGGGCATATCGCCAAGTTCAGCTTCGATCAGATACGCCTCGCGCAAAGCGGCCAATGCTGTCTTGATCGCGTCCACCGCAGGTTTGACCCTTTTGTCTGTCGGGTCGCCGACGCTGATCGGGCGCAAGTAAAGCTCTTCTTGATCCGCATAGGGGGCCAAGAACCGCTTTACATCACGGAACTTTTGGTAGTGTTGCATTCCGTCACTGTCGATGCGCACGGCAAGCTGAAACAACCCCTCGGGATACGGGTCTTTTGACATACGCAGAAGTCCAACCAACTTAACGTATTCGGTATCCAGATGACCTTCCGGTCTTTCAACTTCGACGAATTCGGCCAGCACACCTTGCGTTGCTCTTCGCAACATGCGGGGCCGAACCACTTCGTTGGGATCGTCCTTGTGCGCTTCGGCTTCTTTGACAGCATCATCAAGATTGGGTTCGACAAAATCGTAAGCATCGGTGCAATGCGCGTCTGCAACTTTGCCACCGGGCAGGTTAAGGGTTTTGGTTGCGTCAAGACAAGGCTCGTATGGGCCCAAACCCTTGTCCGGAAACGCTTTGTGAACCAACCAAAGCGTCTGATTGACCCACCGCAAATGGGTCATTTCGCTTAACGCGACGGACAGGATCAACTGTCGGGCTGCCCGCAAATCTTCGCGCAGTCCGGGCCATGCGCGCTCTTGCTCGGCTGTCACCTCATCGGGTGTCCGAAGGCTGAAATAGGCGTACAGATATTCCATCGCCAATGTCAGCTCCATGCCAGCCAACTGCTTGCTTAGATCCTCAACCATGTGTTCGACGGTTTCGTACTGTGTGAGGCTCAAAAGTTCCGCGGTACTCGGCGTTTCCTTGACCTCTTGCCCTTGCAGAACGAAGTCCAATTGCTGCCAGTGCAGGTTGATCTCGTAGGGGTCATAGCGGTCTGGCCGCGCCTTGGGCAGTGTCGTTTGCGCCGAGACATCTTTCAGAGGATCGTGGCGACGGCGCATCCAATCAATAAAGGTCACAGCCTGCGCGGAATCGTCTTTGTCCGTGCGATTGGCCAGCATGTTCTGTGGGTCATCGACCTCGCCCAGTACGACGTCCGGGTGGTTCGATGCCCAATAGTGACAGGCACAATCGCGAAAATCGTGGGTCCAAGGGCTACACATCGACGAGGTAAGTTCGCCCGGGTGATAAACCGGATCAATCATCCCTTCTTCGTTCAGGAAACGACGCCGTTGCCCGGTCAGAACGACAGGAACCCCGGTCGGCGAACCATCACCAGCGCGTTGTGTCAGGCCGATTGTCAGGGGCTTGTCAGGTTCGATCAGGCGGATGATCCACCACACGGTTTCGCCTTCGTAGGGCGTCAAGCCAGCCGCATTCTGGTAAAGTGCGTAGTCATACATCATGATCCGCTTACCGTCTTGTTCGACGAAATGCAGATACCATGTCCCACCGCCCAACGCCGATCCTTCGGGGCCGGCGAATTGCTTTTTCAGGTCGACCACCCAAGCGGGCCCATCGGGAGTAAAATGATCTGCAATGATCGGATCGCCGGCTGGATCAGCATAGACAAGCCGCGCGCCTTGGTTCCCATCCGGTCCTGCCGGTGTGACTCCAAGGAATTCAAACACCAGTCCCGGAAAAAACCGCACGTCAAGTTGGCGAAGGTCAAATTCAAGACCCGGAAAGCAGTTACCAACACCTGAGTCCATCAAGGTCGACACCGGATTGCCTAGCACCGGTTCCGCATAGACAGGATTGCTGTCCGCATCACGTTCCACCGCTAGATTCATCTGGAATGGGCTTGCGTCATTTTTGTCTTTCATGACGACACCTCCGCGATATCGGCTTTGAGATTGGGTTGAACGGTGTGTCGCCATTCACCTTCCAGCTTATCGAGGTAGTTCATCAAAAGGTCATATTGCCTGCGGGTGACCGACAGTGGCACGCCCATCGAATGGCGCATATACGGCGGCATTCGCATGTCATACGTCTGCGCCCGTGTCGCGCGCGGATCGCGGAAGGTGATGTCTTTCAGATCGTCACGATCGCCAAAGTCCACAGGCGGGTCAGATTGCACTCCAGGGATTTTCGGCAATTCCGCGACATGTGCAAACGGGGGGCGGATAATCCGCCGTACGCGGTCGGGATCGCGGACCAAGAAAGCCCGCAAAATGGGGCTGTCACACATGCGGGCATGAACCTGCTGCACGACCTGAGTATAGGGCAAACGGTCATGCGCCCCCGAACGCGGTTCAATCGTATCGCCCTGCCCCGGCGTGTATTCCGGCACGAGACTGGCGTACGGTGCGTCGTCCTCACGCATGGATTTTGGACCAAGGCGCGGTGTGAGACCCTCGTCCCAGTCAGGGTCATTCCCATCCGGTTCGGCCAGAAGCTGTGCATTCCCGTCCAGCGCCCAAGACCGACGCTGATCCAGATTGATCAGGCTGGCAGTTTCAAAGATACGACGGAAAAGGTCGAGAACCTCAACCGGCGTCTTGTCTGGGTCCAGTTCAGCGGGCGGCAGATCACGGTCCTCAAGCTCGTCGCGGATCGAATACATCGGCCGCTTGTCCGGTGCGAAATCCGGTGGACCTGCCATCGATCGAGCCTGTGCAGTGTGCGAAACGCCATCTACAGCCATTTCCGCGGTGATGACCAAATCACAGGTGTCGTCGATTAGCCCCCAACTGTTACCTGACCCGACACGCGCGCCGTCATAACTGTCCATGGGAGTCGGCCATTTCGGTGCATTGTCGGTGCGGAAATTATACCCTGACCAAGGAGTGTCGGAACTCAGGATACGGTTTTCCTTGCGGGTCATCTTGTGAATGCGCCCGTACTCTGTAACAGCGGGCGCAAAGGCTCCGGGCGGCAGCGGCGATGCGGGCGCTTTGGCCGCTTCGGGCGGACCATAAGCATCCCCCTTGCCGGGAATGAACCGCAGACGGATTTGATCAAGTCGCGTGTGACAGTTGGGATCGTCTTTGTTCGCCTTGTAAGTCCGGACCTTGCCCAGTGGCAGTGGTGCATCTTCGCGCACCAAAGGCGCTTGCCCTTCTGTATGCGGGCTGATCGCATCAAGGTGGTGCGTCTTGTAACTATCCGCCGAAAACACCTTGCGTGCGATCGCGGCGCAAGATGCCAGTTTCGTCCGCGCCTCGGCTTTGCGGTTTGCGGCAACCACGGTGAACCGCAAATGTTTCAACGAAGTGCCACGCGCTTTTAGAAAGGCTTCGGTGACAGGAACCTTGACGACGGAACCGTCCAAATCCTGCACCCGCGCCCAAAGTTCAAAGAACGGGGCAACGGGTTTGATCTTGCCGTGACGGTCTTTGAAGACAACCTGATCCGGCGTTTCGACCTTGAGGGTATAGGGATGGTGTCCATTACCCTTAACCGATGACTCCATCAGGCTTGGCGCAGGTTCGATCATCGTCTGCACACCGCGGGCCGGGTTCTCGTCCAGTTTCCAGCGATAGGCGGGCATTGGCTCTTTTGATCCGCCGACACGGGCGATGGCCATTGGCGGATCAAAGTAGATCCCCAGCATTCGCCCCGCTTTTGGATCGCGCCCGCACCAAGGGCCGCATCTGCCTTGATCCGCATGAGAGCACGTTTGGGGGGTGTCTTTTTTAGTCATTAGGCAGGCTCCCCAGTCTTAATAGCGTTCATCCTGGACCCCTCGTCGTCCGGCGGGATGGGTTTGTCACCAATGCTTTGCTCGAACCAGAACATGTTGTGCGGGTCTAACTTTGCCTTGATCTCTTTCAAGCGCGGAAGGTTCTGGCCAAAATAGGCGGTTAGAAAATCCTCAGTCCCGCGGCGTGGATAGTTTTGGTAACGCCGACCGCTGCCCATGCCTTTTGCGATGGTCCCAAGGTCATCAAGCCATTTGACCGTCGCATCCTTGTGGCTGTCAAAGGTCCAAAACGCCCAGCTGAACATGTCGATCGACGGGTCACGGTGCACAAAGGCCATCTCTGTCGGATCACGATCGGCAATCGCGCCTCCATAAAATTCAATCGCAATGAAACAGGTCTTGTCAGGTGCATTCAGGAATTGCTCGACGACATCGCGCCAGCGGTCAGCCGAGTGATGTTCATTGATAAGCCACCCTTCGACCAGCGGCTTTGTGTTCATCGACACGGTTGGCATGTCGTGACCGGGCGGATTCACAGTTTGAAGCAGCATTTCGTTGAGCCGCGTATAATGGTGCTTGTGCGTCCAGATCTCCACGTCCTTGCGCGGGTCTTCCAACATATCGAGAAGCGGATCGAGCGCTGGCTTGGCCTCTTCTCGGGTTCCATCATAGAGTCCCCGAAGCGACAGACAGGGAATTTGCCCGTCTGGATGATCTGCGTCGGGAAGATACATGAGCAGTGCTTGATGCCCCATTTTGGCAGGACCAGAATTGGAGTATTCCGCTTGCAGACGCTCTAGCACACGGCAGACCCGCTCGATGTCCGCCTCATGTTTGTGGCGCATGTTCCAGCGCAGGCCGAAACCAAAGAACTTGCGGTCCAACGGTACGGGATCATAGGTGATTTCCAGCAGGATACCGAACTGGTTGCCGGTGCCGCCACGCACAGCCCAAAACAGGTCCGTGTTCTCATTCTCATTCGCATTGACGATGGTGCCATCTGCAAGCGCCATACGGACCCCGGTAACACGATCGCAATTCATGCCGAATAAGCGCGAGGTAAAGCCATAGCCACCGCCCATCATGTAGCCTGCAACATTCACTGTCTCACAGCCACCACCGGGCAGGTGCAGCTTGTGGTAGTCCAGCATGCGGTTCAACTTGCGAAAAGGCACACCCGGCCCGCAGCGCACCAAGGGCACGTCCGGTTCTACAATCACGTGGTTCATCCCTGACGTGTCGATGACGACTTGATCGTTGACGGAATAGCCCGCGGTACAATGCCCGCCTGACCGCGCCGTGACCATAAGCCTGGACTTGTGCGCAAACTCCAGCGCCGCCACAACATCGGTTTCGCACTCGCAATAGACAATCACCTGCGGGTATTGCTGATAGGTGTGCATAAACACCATACGGTCGTCATTGTAACCTGCGGCGCCTGCGACCTGCACACGACCGCTGACCCGTTGTTCAAGTTTGGCAAAATGTTTGGGCTTGTAAGAGGGAAGACCTTTTTCTTTCTTCTTGAACGTCTTCCAATCAGCATCGTGCTTATGATGGTGGCCTCGGTGATCCCTATGCGTCAAATCAAAATTCCTCGTACTGCAATATAAACTAAGGTTAATCGCAATTCGGTTCTGAGTCCCAAGGTTTTTCAAAAGACGTGCTGCAACAACAAACGACTTTTGCCAAAGGGCGATTGCGCCCCTATCGCCACCATATCCCACATACAGTGGCCAACTGAGACTTGGGGGAAGGACGCGATGCCTTGATCGGCTACCGCGCAACCGGCAAGGACGCCGAACCGGTACACTTTCTTGAAACTGGCGACGCCACTTGGCTTTGATACGCCCATAGAACGGCGTCAACGGCACCGATCCACGCGGTAAAAAACTAACGCAAAATCTGGCAGTTATTCTATAACTTCTGAAGGTGACTCAGCATCACCTCGACCGAAGATACTTCAAGCGGCACGCCGGAAGGGTTGTCCTTGAGGTCCGGTTCGCTGAACATTTTTTCGATTTTGCCATCGTTGACATACATCGAATATCGCCAACTTCGCAGGCCCATGCCATTGCTCGTCCGCTCGACCAGCATCCCCATCTTGCGGGTGAATTCGCCGTTTCCATCCGGCAACATCATGACCTTTTTGATGTTTCGTGACAGCGCCCATTGATGCATCACGAAAGCATCGTTGACAGACAGGCAAATCACTTGGTCGATGCCGAGCGCTAAAATCGCGTCTGCGTTCGCTTCAAAACCCGGCAGATGACTTTCCGAACATGCCGGTGTGAACGCACCTGGAACTGCAAAAAGAACGATACGCTTTCCCGCGAAAATGTCGTCTGTGGTCAGCTGCTTCCATGCAAAGGGATTGGCACCACCCACCGCATCATTCCGAACGCGAATGTGGAACACGGCATCGGGTACAGAGCGGAGTGACATGTTCGGCCTTTCAAAAGAATTGCTCGTTGGCAACTAAGCGTTCCGGACTGACGGGCTGATTACCTTTTGAACCAACAACGCGCCTGCACCTAACCAACTACTGCGATGCAGGACGCACAGTTCCAACGCACGATCCAAACCCAATACGATAACCGTCACCCTGCGCATGGCCACGTAGGACAAGCGTATCTCTGTCTTCAACAAAACAACGGATTTCTCCGGTGTCCAACGTCAATGGCTCCTTCCCACCCCAACTAAGCTCCAGCAACGAACCACGGTTGTGCTTTTCCGGCCCTGAAATCGTGCCTGACCCCAAAAGGTCCCCCACCCGCATGGGACATCCCGAGCTGGTGTGATGGGCAAGCTGTTGGGCGGCTGAGAAATACATCTCGTTGTAGTTGGTCTGGCAAATCAAGGTTTCGGTGCCGCCGTCCGGCGAAAGTCCAACCTCCAAAGCAATATCATAAAGCATTGGCCCCGGTTCGTTAAGATAGTCCAACAACGGCTCAGCGCGGGCGGGCGTGCTGGTGCGGAACGGCTCCAGCGCCGCGGCGGTCACAATCCAAGGGCTGATGGTCGTTGCCGTTGCCTTGGCTTGGAACGGGCCTAATGGCTGGTATTCCCACGCCTGAACATCGCGCGCCGACCAGTCATTTAAGATCACGTAGCCAAAGATATTCTCGAACGCTTCGGCCACGCTTATTGGCCGATCCGAGGCCTGCCCTATAATGGCACCCAATTCCAATTCGATGTCGAACCGGGCTGAGGGCGCAAAGCGAGGTGCATCATCACCCGGCCCCTTGATCTGTCCATGCGGACGCGTGATCGGCGTGCCCGACACCACAACTGAGGACGCACGCCCGTTGTAGCCGATAGGGATATGCAACCAGTTCGGCGGCAGCGCGTTTTCCGCGCCCCTGAACATCGTGCCGACATTGGTGGCGTGATGGCGACTAGAGTAGAAATCGGTGAATTCGCTGACACGGAACGGCAGATGCAGCACCGCCTCGGCCATCGGGACGGAATGGATGATGATCGCGTCCTGCACCACCTCGTCCACACCGTCGGCCAACATGGCAGTCAGCGCGGCGCGGTAACGGGACCACGCATTACGTCCCAACTCCATGAAATCATTCCAATAGGGCGCATCCAGCACATCCGCATCAGGATCGGCACGCAGAAGTCCTGCCGCCTCCAGCCCTGTTGCGTCAACGATCCGGTCGCCAATCGCAACGCCGCAGCGCAGATCGCCGTCGCCGACCGAGAACACTCCATAAGGTAGGTTGTTCAGCGGAAAATCGCAGTCCCGCCCATTGGCACTGTCCAACCAGGAACGACAAAAGCCCATCCGCTATTTCTTCCCCGGTGTGCCATCGAATTTCTTTTCAAGACTGTCCCAGCAATCGATGTAGTCATCCTGCATTGGCGCGTCTTTACCTGCAAATTCAGTCAGATGCTGCGGGAACCTCGTTTCAAACATAAAGGACATAGTGCGGTCCAATTTGTCAGGGCCAAGGTTCGCGTTCGACGCTTTCTCGAATGCCTCACGATCTGGGCCATGCGGCAACATCATGTTGTGCAGGCTCATCCCACCGGGGACAAAGCCCTGCGGTTTGGCGTCATACTGGCCGTAGATGTTGCCCATGAGTTCGGACATGATGTTTTTGTGATACCAGGGCGGACGGAAGGTGTTCTCCGCGACCATCCAGCGTTCGCGGAACAGAACAAAGTCGATATTCGCGGTACCCGGCACACCCGAAGGCGCCGTCAGTACCGTAAAGATCGACGGATCAGGGTGATCGAAAAGGATCGCGCCAACAGGGCAATAGGTCCGTAAATCATACTTGTAAGGCGCGTAATTGCCGTGCCACGCAACAACGTCCAACGGGCTTTGCCCGATCTGGGTTTCGTGGAATTGTCCAGCCCATTTGACGGTCAGGGTCGATGGGACTTCGCGGTCCTCGAACGCAGCAACCGGTGCCTTGAAGTCACGCGGGTTGGCCATGCAGTTCGCGCCAATAGGGCCACGGCCTGGCAGATCGAACTTCTGTCCATAATTCTCGCAGACAAAGCCCCGGCAGGGTCCGTCCAGCACTTCGACCCGGTAGACAAGGCCACGTGGGAGGATGGCGATCTCCTTGGGTTCGATATCTATGATCCCGAGTTCGGTCGCAAAGCGCAGGCGCCCTTCCTGAGGAACAACCAGCAATTCACTGTCGGCACTGAAGAAATAGGCATCCTTCATGCTTTCGGTGACAAGATAGATATGACTTGCCATACCAACTTGGGTGTTCACATCACCCGCCGTCGTCATTGTGCGCATGCCCGTCAGCCATGTCAGGGCTTCCTCGGTATGGGGCACTGGGTCCCAACGGTATTGCCCAAGGCTGGTCACAGCTTCGGGGATGTGCGGCGCGCTTTTCCAATATGGCAAATCAATCCGCGTGTACCGGGCCGAATGTTTGACCGAAGGTCGGATACGGTAACACCACGTGCGTTCTGGGCGTTCCGCGGTAAACGCCGTGCCGGAAAGCTGTTCGCCATAAAGGCCGTAGTTGCATTTCTGCGGGCTGTTCATGCCGCGCGGCAAGGCTTCCGGCAGCGCTTCGGACTCAAAGTCATTGCCCCAACCGGGCATATAACCCGGCTCGGTCAGGGTGCCTTTGGCCTGTATCAGGCCGGAGGTGTATGGAGCATTCATTGCGTGTCTCCTTTCGCTGCGGCAGCCAGCGCCTCGGTCAGCACCGCGCGGTCACCGATATGATTTGCAAGGATCAGGATTAGCCGTGCGTTAAACGCTATGCTGTTATCATCACTCAATCCTTCGTGCGCGTTCAGTAAATCGGCATAGAACCCATCCGGATCGGGAATATTGGGGGCGGTATTAAGACCCATGAGGTTAGTCCTTTCCGATGGCACGGGCCAAAGCAGCACGCACCAAATCTTCGTCAAAGGCGGGCCAACGTGCCGCGACATGCTGGTCCGGGCGGATCAGGTAGACGGCCCCTGACGCTTCGCCCAGATACCGGTCCGCGATGTCGGCATCGGCAGGCACAGACAGACCGCGAAGTGTCATCCCGTCCACCTCAAGCTGGTCTTGGACGTCAGCGCCTACACCGAGCAGCACAAAATCTCTGCCCAGATGATCCAAAAGAAAGCCCTGTCCCAATGGTGCATCCGGGCACGGCGCGCCAGGGCGCGTACGTGCAGGGCCACCGGGCAACGCATCAGGGGTGTTCAGCGGAAAACCATCATAAACGCAGGGCACCGACAGACGGCCCGAATTGACCAGTGGGCGGGCAAAGGCGTGATGTTCGGCAAGGTCCAACACAACGTTACGGAAGACATGACTGATCTTGGATTTCGGCGTGATGAAGTCGGTCGATCGCGATGAGTTAAGGATATTCTCGTCCGCACCGTAGCGCCGCTCGGCATCATAGCTGTCCAGCAGGCTATGAGGCGCTTTTTCGTTCAGAACCAGACCCAGCTTCCAGCCTAGATTATCAACGTCCTGAATGCCGGAATTGGCCCCACGCGCACCAAACGGCGACACCTGATGCGCCGCGTCCCCGGCAAAGATCACGCGTCCATGGCGAAACCTTTTCATCCGACGGCACTGGAACGTGTAGATCGAAGTCCAGACCAGTTCATAGTCCACATCCGGCCCCAACATCGCGTCGAGGCGGCGGCGGATGTTTTCTTCCTTCAGTTCTTCCTTGCGGTCGATATCCCAACCCAACTGAAAGTCGATCCGCCAAACGCCATCGGGCTGCTTGTGCAGCAACGCAGAGTCGCCGGATTTGAAATGCGGCTCGAACCAGAACCAGCGTTCGGTCGGGAAATCCGCCTTCATGGTGATGTCGGCGATGAGGAAATTGTCCTCAAACACCCGGCCTTCGAAATCGAGACCCATCATCTTGCGCAGTGGGCTGGACGCCCCATCACAGCCAATCAGCCAGTCCGCTTCAATCCGATACGGGCCATCGGGTGTCGTGATGTCGAGAACGACGTGATCATCCTTAACTTCAACCGCTTGGACGCGGTTCTTGCCACGCAAGTCAATCGGCGCGTCTTGGGCCTGTGCCTCGCGAACACGATCCACGAGGAAGCGCTCGAAATAGGGTTGTTGCAGGTTGATGAAGGCCGGATAGCGGTGGCCTTGCTCGGGCAGCAGATTGAATTCGTAGACCTGTCGGTCGTCATGAAACACCTTGCCAAGGTTCCATATCACGCCCTTGTCCAGCATCGGCTGACCGCACCCGTACCGATGGGCGATCTCAAGCGTACGTTTCGCAAAACAAATGGCGCGCGACCCCTGCCCGACGCCTTCGTGGTCATCCAGCAGCACAACTGGGATACCCTGAAGACCAAGGTCCAAAGCGGTGGCCACCCCAATGGGCCCTCCACCAACTACAACCACCGGGTGCCGAACCGGAGCAGACGCATCCTGATCCGTGCTGCGTTCGTACGGGTACAGCTTGAACGCCAGTTGGTAGCGGTCATCTAGCGGCATGATGGGTCTCCTCCCCCTTCAGTCAGCCATTAGCCCTGCAGTTGCGCCCACATCTCGAGGTCGCGTTCCGCCGTCCAGATGCGCGGATGCACGATCCCGCGCGCTTCGTCATAGGCACGAGCGACGTTGAACGGCAGGCAATGTTCATAGATCGCGTAATCCTTGAATTTCGGATCGCAGGCGGCGCGCACCGCGTCCCAAGCGTCCTTAAGGCTTCCGCCCTTCGCCGCAATCGGCTTGACCGCGTTATAGGTGCTGTCGACGAAATCGCGCGTGTTGGCGAGGGCGGCATCCACCATCTCGCGACCCACCAGTGCGTCTCCGCGCCCCGGCGCGATGCTTTGTGGGTCATAAGCTTTGACCGCGTCCAGCGTCCCGCCCCATTCTTCGAAATGGCCGTCGCCGCAATAACAGGCGGAATGATATTCCACGATGTCCCCGGTGAACATGGTCTGGCTGTCTGGCACCCAGATCACGCTGTCCCCCGCCGTATGGGCGCGGCCAATCTGTTTGATCTCGACCTTCCGCTTGCCCAGATAGACCGTCATGCTGTCGCTGAAGGTGGTGGTGGGAAATGTCAGGCCGGGGATGCTTTCGTGGCCTTCGAAGAGGCGCGGAAAGCGCTGGAATTCACTGTCCCAGTCTTCCTGTCCCCGTTCCATAACCATGCCGCGCGCGGCGTCCGACATGATGATCTGATCGGCGTTGAACGCACTCGCGCCAAGCACACGAACCGCGTGGTAATGGGTCAGCACCACATGAGAAATTGGCTTGTCGGTGACGCCGCGGACGCAATCGATGACCTTTTGCGCAAGGCGCGGCGTCGCCTGCGCCTCCACGATCATAACGCTGTCATCACCGATGATGACGCCGGAGTTCGGATCTCCTTCGGCAGTGAAAGCGTACAGCCCATCGCCGATCTCGGTAAAGGAAATCTGCTTTTCTGCGGTGTCACCCTGCGATGCAAAAGCCATGTGCGCGCGTCTCCCTATCGTGCCTCAACCCATGAAAGCTCTGGGCAAGTCATTCGTCGTTGCAAAAGCACCGAAAGTCAATATCATTTCAAATGCAACGAATTTGGACCACCACATGACGCCCGACGATTTTCACCTGTCTTCGTTCCTGCCCTACCGGCTGGCTGTTCTGTCGGAACGTGTGAGCCGACGGCTTTCGGTCGAATACGGGCGGACGCATGGATTGGCTGTCGCGGAATGGCGTGTGCTGGTGCATCTCTTGCGGTGCGGTGCGGTGTCGGTCCGCGACATCCACAACTGCGTCAATCTTGAGAAACCCAGGGTCAGCCGAGCTGTCTCGCGACTTGAGACCGAAGGACTGGTTCAAAAAGCCCAAGGCGCAGGGGATGGGCGTCTGGTGGCGATCTCACTGACCGAAGCCGGACGCAGCGCCTTGGCCGACATCATCCCGGCCGCGACCCGGATCGAAGCGTATCTGCAAAGTGCCGTCAGCTCCGAAGACCTCAACACGTTTTTCAACGTGATGGAACGCATGCATGCCGTTCTGGACGAAGACCCGGAGGCCAAGCCGAGAACAGCGATGGACCTCGCACCTGACGCCAAAGCGATACCCGCATCAACCTAGAATGCTTTGGAATCCAAAACACGCTTTTCCCATCTGTCCGCGCGCACCAAGGCGTTTGCTGGTGGCCAAAGCTTGTTGACCGGGCTGCCTGTCTCGCGCTCAGTTGCCTACTCGGTGGGCCACGTTGCCCATGTAAGTTTAAATTCCACTGGCTAGCGCGAAGGTCGCGTCATGGTGCACGCGACGAAAGGTCATTAAAGAACCTTTGTCGTTTACGCAAAATGCACGATTACTAAAGAAATCCAGCCTTTTGGGCCACAAGCACCGCTTCCGCATGATCCGGCGTCCCGAATTTGCGACACAGGGTCTTCACCACAAAATTGACCGTGATTTCTTTCAGGCCAAGTTCGGCAGCTATCTCTGCATTGGTTTTTCCGGATTCCAACTGCTTTAGAACAAGCGTCTCACGCGCCGTCAGTAATTGATCTTCCCTCGTGGCGGCATCCCGGCGGGGCGCGTCTGGATCGCCGTCCCCAAAATTGAACTGTTCACCATCGGCCATCGCGCGGATCGCTTGGACAAAGTTTTTGGCAGGCATTTCCTTGGGTAGGAAACCTGCCGCGCCAAGATCAAGCGCATCACGAATAACATGGTCCTGTAAATTACCAGACATCAAGGCAACCCGCCCACCTTTGCTTTGGGACACAGCACGGCGCACTCCGTCAAGCCCATCCATACCGGGCATGTGGTAATCCAGAAGGATCAGGTCAAACCTCTCACAAGTCGTAATTTCGTTGAGTGCAGAAGCAAAATCTTCGGCGAGCGAGACTGCAATCTCGTTTCGCGACAGCAAAGCATGGAAAACTTCGCGCAGCATCTCCTGATCATCTGCAATTAAAACGCGCATGCCCTACCCGTGTTGATTGGTGGCAGACATTAAGGCCAATTCAGCCTGCACAACAAGGGACTGGCGATCAATCGGCTTCGGCAGAACCGCTGCGAAAAACGCCCCAGTCCGACCAGCCTCACCCGCCAAGGCCGTAACAAGGATGGTCGGCAAGTTCTGCTTTATGGCTTTTGCAGCTTCGGCCAGCTGGGCACCTGTCATTCCGGGCATATCAAAATCCGTCACGAGAAGATCCCAATTGTCCGGTTCATCACGCAAAGCGTCCAGCACATCCGCCGGATCGGTTGTCGCAGCAACCTCGGCTCCGGCGGCTTCAAGATATGCTGTGATTACATCAAGAACTTCGGGCTGATCATCGCAGACAAGGATCATACGACCATCCAAGCGCCCCGTCGCCCCGTCGGCCTTAGCAGGTGGAGCAGCCGTTTCCTGAACGGCGTCCACAGGCCAGTATACATCGAACTTGGTACCCTCGCCCGGCGCGGTTGTAAGGCTCATTGCGCCGCCATTGTCTTCAATCACAGACGAGACCACAGCCAATCCCAAACCCGTCCCCAAATCTCCCTTTGTGCTGAAATACGGGGTAAGCACGCGGGACGCGACGTCGGCTGGCATCCCCGGGCCGGTGTCTTCGACAGTCAGGCACGCATATCGTCGTTGTGGATCAACGCGCCCAACGGCGACCGATCCAGCTTCAACTTGCGTTCCCGGCGCAGTCAGGCGGATTGAAATCGTACCCGGGCTGTTTGCCAACGCATCGCGTGCATTGATCGCAAGGTTGAGCAAGAGTTGAAGCACATCAGTCGGGTCGGCTTCTGCTTCGACTGGGGTGTCCGGAACGCTAAGTGTCAGGCGCATCGGCGCGCGCAGACTGGATCGCACAAGCTCTGCCGCTTCTTGCACTGGACGGCGCAGATCCAGATTGACTCGCGCAGATTGACGCGCTCCCAAAGTCAAAAGCCTTTTGACAAGACCAGCCGCCTGACTTGATGCAGCAAGGATACGCGAGGCTCCTGCTTCCGTGCCGCTATCCGTCTCGGCCTCTTCAATGATCAGAGACGCCCCACCCGAGATAATCGCGAGAAGATTATTGAAGTCATGCGCAAGACCCGCCGCCATTTGCCCAATCATTTCCCGACGCTGGGCCAACTGCAACTCATTCAAAAGGCGCTCGCGCTCGGCGCGTTCGCGGCGGCGCGCCGAAATGTCCCGAGTGATACACAAAAGCCCGCCGTCTGCATTGAGAGTGAGCGATATGTCCTGCTCGACCGGACTGCCGTCTTTGGCGCGTCCAACAATCTCTCCTGACCAACCGCCATCCCGCCCCAAGATCGGCATCGCGTGGGTCTCGATCCACTCCGCTTCGTCCGGGCCGTATAAACTTGACCATTTCTGGCCCAGCAAATCCAGTTCATTGGCATAACCGAACATAACAAGATGCGCCCGATTGGTATAAACAAAGCGTCCCTGATTGTCGGTGATGGCAATCCCGTCAAGACTGGCTTCCATCGCAGCCGCGCGATCAGCCAGCGCCCGCTCTTCTGCCTGCTTAAGTTCGGTAATATCGACCCGCAATTCGACGCGGCCACCATCAGGCATCGCTTTTTCGAACACACGCAGCCATGTGCCATCGGGAAGTTGTTGTTCGAATTCGCGATCGGGTTGGGAGTGCTGAACCAACTGGTCAGCCAACCACTCTTCTTGGCGATCGGTCGCTTCAGGATATTGCCCGACCTCCAAACCGTACCGTACAATATCTTCGAACTTCGCACCTGCCACAATGGCTGGGGCAGAGCGTTCGTAGATCTGGCGAAAACGGCTGTTGCAGATGACCAATCGATCATCTGCGTCATAAAGCACAAACCCATCCTGCAAGGCTTCCACCGCTTGCTCAAGGTTTGCCCGTGCAAGTGCGGCTTCGCCAGCCGCCCGGCGAAGTGACTCTGCCTGTTGGCGCTGCTCGGTAATGTCTACTTCGACTGCAAGAAATCCCTGTAATGACCCGTCGTCATCGTGAAGAGGCTGGATGTCAATCGACAGCCAATATTCTCGGCTATTTCGCGACCGATTTAGGATCTCGACCTGAACCGGCTCAGCTCGATCCAGAGCGTGTCTCAGCTTGGCAATGGTTTCAGGGTCAGTCCGTTCACTTTGCAGCAGTTTACCGGGGTTCTTTCCTTTGACATCGTTAAGGCTCCAACCCGTTGTTCGCTCGAATGCCGTGTTCACCCATTGAATCCGTCGGTTCGCATCTGTCACAACGACAAGGTTTGTCGTCCGTCTGGCAATTTCCGACAACCGCTCAATTTCTGCAGCTTTTTCCTGCTCTTCCGTGATGTCGCGAAGCGCCAATAGATAGCCTTGATCGCCAATTTTCGAAGCGATCATCTGCCACCAGTCGCTCAATCCTTCGATTTCGGGCAAATGGAACGTGTGGCTAACCACACTTGCGCCCTCGTCAAGTGCCTTGAGCTTGGTGCGAAGTGTCTCGGCATGCTCAGGCGGCAGTTTTTCCTCTGGCGTGCGATTGACGAAGGCCCCGTGTACCGCGTCAGGAACAACAATCGTTCCAGAGTGCCACGACATAAACCGTCCGTCGCGATCAAGCTCGACAATCAGGTCTGGCATTGCAGACAGCACTGCTTCAAGTCGATTGCTCTGAGAGAGCGTTTCAGCGTGGGCTGAAACGAGCCGTTCTTCGGCATCACGCCGCGCCAGTACCGAAACGATGACTTTTGCCACGGATCGGATCAGATGAACTTCGCCGGGCAGAAAACTTCGTAACGCGCGCACTGCATCGAAGCCAACAAAGCCCCGGAACTGTCCGTCTTCGACCATAGGAACGGCCAGCAACGATCGGATGTCTTGCTCCAGCAATAGTTCTTTTTCGGGAGCATCTGCGGGCATTGCTTGGACATCAGGGATCAAAACCTCATCGCCAGCATCAAAAACACCACGCCAGTGATCAATCATATCGGCGGGCACATTTTGAAGCACATCGCGGGCTGGTTCGATACCCGGTGCGCACCACTCATGGGTATTGTCGATGAAGTCACCGTCTGGCCGCAGTCGAAAAACGTAGACCCGATCTGTATCGGTCAGATGCCCCATCCGGGAAAGCGCGGTATCAATCGCCTTGTTTGTTTCGTGCAACGGGGCGCCTAGCAAGGCATCAAGAATTCCAACCACTTGCCCCTGCATTTCGGTCAAGCGTGAAAACGCCTTGTGAACGGTCTCAAGTGGTGCATCAATCACCGCTTCAGATGTCTCCAACGGCTTGCCTTCAACCAACGCAAGCAAAAGCGAATTGCGACGGGCTTCTCGTAGGGCCAGCAAAGCTTGCGCAGCAAGCTTTGACACCTGCTCCAATGTCCGAAGATCCCCGACCGAGTATTGGCCCTTTCGCAAACAGGCCAAGACGAACGCGCCCGCAGTCTCGTCTGGCAATTCCAGCGGGACGATCAGCACCGAAGCCAGCCGATCCGCACCACCGGGCCAAGAATACCCTTCGATCAAAGTCGTCAGACTCGCGATACGTCTTGGCCTGTCAATCATTGCGGCAGGTAAGGGCAAGTAGTGCCCTTGATGGGCCTTGTCAGCAGATGCGGAAATGACGGTGTGATCTTTCTCGGCCTGAACGAAAAAACAATCACGCCCGCCTATTTCGCGCTTCAAGACATCAAGCAGCGACTGCATCGCTTCATCCGCGCCGGATTTCCCCGTGAGCGCCTTGAGCGCTTCGGACAGAATGGACCGCTCTTTCAAAGCCACCGCTT
Source organism: Paracoccaceae bacterium (assembly GCA_024742575.1). Classification (GTDB taxonomy): domain Bacteria; phylum Pseudomonadota; class Alphaproteobacteria; order Rhodobacterales; family Rhodobacteraceae; genus Marivita. The sequence goes on from JANSYF010000006.1 coordinate 86,542, forward strand.
CGCGCAAACGCAACGCTTCGGTATCCGCTAAAGCTGTGCGCACTGCTTCTGTCTCGGACAAAAGCCGATGATTGATCTCTTGGATTTCTCGGCTTTTCGACGCGAGCTTTGCTTCGGCGTCTTGACGCGCCTGTTTTTCGCTCTCGTAGAGGCGTTTAAAGTTTAAGTGTTCTTGGGTATCACCACTCATGCCTGCGGTCCGCGTGTCAAATTAAAGATCGTCTAGAAAAACCGCTCAACGACACTCGAAACCAGAGGATCGCGCAGTGTTCCAAGGCCCGACCCGTCACAAAGCAGGCGCCTATGCTAGAACAAATCGCCACCCGCTGCGCCCAACGCCCTATCACAGTTTATCCGCGCTGAACATCGTGCATGATATCATCAGGTTACCGTGTTTCGCCTCTCCCCCGGCCGGGACACCCTGCTCGCCAAATGTGAAGACGCCCAACCAAGGCGCGTCACCCAGTTCTGCCTTAATCCCAGCGGATACTTCTTCCATGCGTTCGCGGACAGCCAGCATGCACCCACCGCAATAGACGACAAGTGCACCTGCAACTTCGTCGCCACCCGCGTTTTGCCGTGTTTGGGCAGCCACACGCCCAGCACGCGCGACAAGACTATCAGCAGACATGGGGTAATCGCGGGAGCGATTCACCCTGCCGTTTGGAAGATGCCTTGGAGGGTGGCTGTTCCCCGATAAGATGAAAATACGGGCTCACGACTGGACGCCGGGCCCAAGCATCAAAAGGAGAACAGCCATGGAA
>JANSYF010000038.1 GCA_024742575.1 Paracoccaceae bacterium
TGGCCCAGCGGATCACGTTTGTGTAGCTTTCGACATCCAGGAATTCGGCGGCGTTGTAGAGCCGACCCAGAACAAGCCCGCCATACCAAGGCCAGATCGCCATGTCGGCGATGGTGTAATCGGGTCCGCTGATGAAGTCGTGGTCGGCCAGTTGCCGATCGAGCACGTCAAGTTGGCGCTTGGCCTCCATCGCGAAGCGGTTGATCGGGTATTCCATCGGTTCTGGTGCGTAGGCGTAGAAGTGGCCAAAGCCGCCGCCCAGATAAGGCGCGCTGCCCATCTGCCAGAACAACCAGCTAAGCATTTCGGCCCGGTTTTCTGGTGCGCCAAGGAAGGCGTCAAATTTCTCGGCCAAATGCATCAGAATCGCGGCGGATTCGAACACGCGGACGGGCGTGTCGCCGGAATGATCCATGAGCGCGGGTATCTTGGAGTTCGGGTTGATGTCGACAAACCCTGATCCGAACTGGTCGCCATCGCCGATCTTGATCAGCCACGCGTCATACTCAGCGCCGGTGTGACCTGCGGCCAGCAGCTCTTCCAGCATGATGGTAACCTTTTGGCCGTTCGGCGTGGCAAGGCTGTATAGCTGAAACGGATGCTTGCCGATCGGCAGTTCCTTGTCATGTGTCGCGCCTGCGATGGGGCGGTTGGTGCTGGCGAATTTGCCGCCGTTTTCCTTGTCCCACGTCCAGACCTTGGGGGGGGTGTAGCTGTCGGTCATGTTGACTGTCCTGATCACTGATGGCTTGACGCCAAACCTAGGGAGTGTTGGCCCGCGCTGCCAGTGCAGCGGTGCAGGCCTTATGTGCGGATGGGTCAGAGCACGCCGATTTCGGCCAATGCGCCTGCGAGTTCGGGGGGCAATGTGTCGTCGTTCTGACGCGATTTGCCAAGATCAGGCGGCGCGTCTTCGGGTTTGAGATAGCGCCAACCTTGAAATGGGCGTTTGGGAGCAGTGGCGGTGCGGATCAGTTCGGGGTCAAGGACGATTCCGCAGCGACGGATGCCATCATCGCCGATGATTTCTTCCAACCCGATGATGCGCTGGCGGGCTTGAAGTAGCCCTTTGACCACCCAAAAAATTGACCCGCCATTAAGCAGTTCGGCTTCGCGTTTGGGCCACATGCGTGTGAGGTGGTAATATTTGCCGTTCGCCCGCTGTTTGGAGCGGTGCCGCTGCCAATCCTCAATCTGCTCTACACTGTCGGAACCGACAGAGAGTTTTATGAGGTGTATCATGCCTGCCATTGTATCTGCCCCCTGTTGACGAGATCATAGCGGGCAGAAGGCTGGGTTCAAGCGATGCTGGGCCGTCAGAGGCGTGTCAGCTCTGTGTTTTGCGTGTCTTGGGTTTTGCAGGCGACGCTTTGGACGTTTCGGTCGCTTCACGCTCAAGCCGGGTTTTGCGCAAACGCTGAGTTTTCGCCTCGCGTTGTTCGGTCTCGGTATCCAGCATTTCACGGACGACGCGGGTGGTCTTGTCCATCACGGTTTCCGCCCGCGTCTGTGGGGCTTTGAAGAGGGTGTCTTTGGTTAGTTTTGCCATCATTCAATCTCCTTGACGGTGAGGGGCCAATTGGCCGGGTCTCGGGGTGGGATCGTCAAACGCAAAAGCGGGCGCAGTCCAAGGACGCGCCCGCTTTGAAATCAGTCGTGCGTCGGCTTATGCCAGAGCAAGATTTGTCGCGCTTTCGCGGCCGTCACGGCCACTTTCAACGTCGAAGGTCACAGCCTGACCGTCGTCAAGCTGGTGCAGACCTGCGCGCTCGAGAGCGGAGATGTGTACGAAGATGTCCTTCGAACCATGCTCAGGTGCGATAAAGCCAAAACCCTTTTGGCCGTTGAACCATTTCACGGTGCCATTTGCCATCGTGTTGTCTCCTAGAATTTAGTCGCCACCCGCAACATGCGGTGGCCCGGCTCAGTGTCGTCGTAGGATCGCCTGAGGCCGTTAGGAAACAGAAGGTCATCGGAAGAATCTTTGCCCGACTGATATGGGGGCCATTGGGCGGGAATACAATGTTTATTCTCGTTATGGGCGAAATGAAGCGTGTCTCATGAAATCGCCGCCGTGATTTATCCACAGGGTTCTCCACAGATGACGCAGGATGTGGTAGAGTGTTCGCCCGCGCAATCTAGACGTTGTGGATTTGTCAATTTTTGCGCTATCTTGTCCATCTGCTGCCACAAGGGAATCGCTGACATGTCTCGCTTTACCGCTCCGATTGCAGAACAGATCTGGGATATGAAATACCGTCTGAAAGAGGCGGACGGCACCGCGCTGGACGGAACGGTCGAGGATACGTGGCGCAGGATCGCGCGGTCTTTGGCGGGTGTCGAGGCGGAGCCAGCGGTCTGGGAAGAGCGGTTTTACGGCGCTTTGGAAGATTTCAAATACCTGCCTGCGGGGCGCATTACGGCAGGGGCAGGCACCGCGCGGTCGGTGACCTTGTTCAACTGCTTTGTCATGGGCACGATCCCCGACAGCATGGGCGGTATCTTCGAAATGCTGAAAGAGGCCGCGCTGACGATGCAGCAAGGCGGCGGGATCGGGTACGATTTCAGTACGATCCGGCCCAAGGGGGCAGGGGTCAAGGGTGTTGCGGCGGATGCGTCGGGTCCGCTGTCGTTTATGGATGTTTGGGACGCGATGTGCCGCACGATCATGTCGGCTGGGTCACGGCGCGGAGCTATGATGGCGACGATGCGCTGCGATCACCCAGACATCGAAGATTTCATCGGGGCCAAGGCGGATGCAGCGCGGCTGCGGATGTTCAATTTGTCTGTGCTGGTGACCGATGATTTTATGGCGGCGGTTAAAGCTGATGGGTCGTGGGACCTGATTTTTGACGGCACGGTCTATCGTACCGTTCAAGCGCGCGATCTGTGGGACCGGATCATGCGCGCGACGTATGACTATGCCGAACCCGGCGTAATCTTCATCGACCGGATCAATCAGGCCAACAACCTTAGCTATGTCGAGACCATCGCGGCCACGAACCCGTGCGGAGAACAACCTTTGCCGCCTTATGGAGCGTGTTTGCTGGGGTCGATCAACATGGCCCGTTTGGTGACGGACCCGTTCGAAAATGCTGCTGCGTTGGATGTGGATGCGCTGAACGAACTGGTCGCGACCGCTGTGCGGATGATGGACAACGTGGTCGATGCGTCGCGCTTTCCGCTCGAGGCGCAACGCGCCGAGGCACAAGCGAAGCGGCGGATCGGCTTGGGCGTGACAGGTCTGGCGGATGCGCTGCTGATGCTAGGTTTGCGCTATGGCTCGGACGAGGCAGCGCGCCAGACCGAAGCGTGGCTTAAGGCGATTGCGCGGGCCGCCTATTTGGCCTCGGTCGATTTGGCGAAAGAAAAGGGCGCGTTCCCGCTGTTTGATGCGGACAAGTACCTTGCATCGGGCACGATGCAGATGATGGACGAGGACGTGCGCGGTGCCATCCGTGAACATGGCATTCGCAACGCGCTGCTGACATCCATCGCGCCGACGGGGACGATCTCGCTTTACGCCGGGAACGTGTCGTCGGGAATCGAACCGGTCTTTGCCTATGCCTACACCCGCAAGGTTTTGCAGAAGGACGGCAGCCGCACCGAGGAAGAGGTGGTCGATTACGCGGTGCAGATGTGGCGCGACAAGTTCGGAGATCGCGATCTGCCCGAGTATTTCGTAAACGCCCAGACGCTTGCCCCGCTGGAGCATGTTAAGATGCAGGCGGCGGCGCAGAAATGGGTAGATTCATCAATCTCTAAGACCATCAACTGCCCGGAAGACATTTCATTCGAGGCGTTCAAGGACGTCTACATGGAGGCGTTCGAGACCGGCTGCAAAGGCTGTACGACCTACCGTCCGAACGATGTAACAGGGTCGGTGCTGAGTGTGTCCGAAGAGAAGCAATCGGACGCGCCAGAGGTGGTGACGTCTTCGGACGAAGAACCGCAGCATCCGCATGGCGACGTTATTTACATGTCAGAGCCACTGGATCGGCCGAAGGCGTTGGAAGGCGCGACCTATAAGCTGAAATGGCCCGACAGCGAACATGCGATCTACCTGACAATCAACGACATCATCGTTGGCGGGCACAGGCGGCCATTCGAAGTGTTCATCAACTCCAAGAACATGGAGCATTTCGCCTGGACCGTGGCGCTGACGCGCATGATCTCGGCCGTCTTCCGGCGCGGTGGCGATGTGTCTTTCGTGGTTGAAGAGCTTAAGGCGGTGTTCGATCCGCGCGGTGGGGCGTGGGTACAGGGCAAATACATCCCGTCAATCCTTGCCGCCATTGGCGGGGTGATCGAACAGCACATGATCGCCATCGGGTTCCTTGCGGGCGAAGGGATGGGTCTGAAGTCCGATCCGCAGGCGCAGGTGGTGAACCTGCAAGGCGGTCGCGGCAAAGCTTGCCCGTCCTGTGGTCAGTATGACATGCGCATGGTCGAAGGTTGCATGACCTGCGGATCGTGTGGCCACAGCAAGTGCGGATAGGGCGTTTGCGCTTGCCATCGGTGTGATCGGCACGCGAACATTGCGTTCGGCGATACTGAGGCATGGGGGGCGGCTGCACGGGGGGCACTGCGCCACCCAGAAAAAGCGTTTTGCCTTCGCCGCGTGCAATTCGACATCTAAGACAGGATAGCGCCATGACAGGCACCACCCAAACCAGCGCCCAAAGCTACGCACCCGACCCCCGCAACGACAGCGTTGAGGTTTATGTCAACGGTCAGTTCTTTGCCCGAGACAAGGCGATGGTGCCTGTCTTTGACAGCGGTTTTGTGCTTGGGGATGGCATTTGGGAAGGGCTGCGTCTTGTCAAAGGGCGTCTTCTTGCAGTCGATGAACATATGGCGCGGCTTTATGAGGGGGCCAATGCGATTCAGCTTGATATCGGGATGAACCGCGAAGCGCTTGTTGGTGAAATCTGGAAGACCCTGCACCACAATGGCATGGAAGACGGGGCCCATATCCGTATGATGATCTCGCGCGGGGTGAAGTCGACCCCGAACCAAGATCCGCGGTTCATCGTAGGCGACGCGACCATCGTCATCGTTGCAGAGTACAAGCAGCCCAATGCGGCGTTAAAGGCACGTGGCCTTAAACTGCTGACATCGACCATCCGCTGTTCGACCCCGGATGTGTTTGATCTGCGTCTGAACTCTCATTCCCGATTAAACTTCATCCAAGCGCTGATCCAAGCCATCAATATGGGGGCTGACGAGGCTTTGATGCTGGACGATCGCGGGTTTGTCGCAAGTTGCAACTCGACCAATTTCTTCATTATCCGTGGCGAAGAGTTGTGGACGTCAACCGGTTCGACCTGCTTCAACGGGATCACCCGCTCAAAGGTTATCAATCTCTGGCGCGAGGCGGGAAAACCGGTATTCGAAAAAGACTACACGCTTGCCGAAACCTACGCCGCTGATGAGGCTTTTGTGACCGGTACATTGGGCGGAATTACACCAGTGACACTGATTGACGGTCGCAAGGTTGGCCAAGGCACACCCGGGCCAGTCACTTTGGCAATCGCGGACCTGTACCGCGAGTATATCGGCGAGTGATCATTACTCTTGTGCTGTAGATCGGATGCTGAACCCAGCTTAATCCCGGGCCGCGATACAGGTTTGAGTCTGTTGACCCAGACCTTCGATAGTCAAAACCATCTCGTCGCCCACGTTCAGATATACCGGAGGTTTCAGCCCCATGCCCACCCCCGGTGGGGTGCCGGTTGCGATCACATCGCCGGGGTGCAGTGTCATGAACTGCGACAGGTGTGCGATGACGGTCGCGACCGAAAAATGCATCGTTCGGGTCGAACCGTCCTGCATCGTATTGCCATTAACTGAAAGCGACATTGTCAGGCTCTGTGGATCGGATATGTCGTCTGCTGTCACCATCCACGGACCCATCGGTGCGAAGGTGTCATGTGACTTGCCTTTGACCCACTGCCCTGATCGGTGCAACTGGAAGTCGCGTTCGCTTATGTCGTTGACGATGCAGTAGCCGGCGACATGTGACAAGGCGTCAGCCTCAGATACGTATTTCGCGCGTGTGCCAATGACCACGCCAAGTTCCACCTCCCAGTCTGTTTTGGTCGATCCGCGCGGGATTTCCACCGGATCGTCAGGACCGGAAATGCACGACGTTGCTTTGAAGAACACGATGGGTTCTTCGGGTAGCGCCATGTTCGCTTCGGCGGCATGATCTGCGTAGTTGAGACCAATCGCGATCAATTTGCCAACCGATCCGACACATGGTCCGATGCGTGGCTGTCTATCCACAAGCGGCAAGTTTGCAGGATCAATCGCACGTAGCGTGTTCAGCCCATCGGGCGACAGGGTTGTGCCTGCGATGTCGTCGACATGGGCGGAGAGATCGCGGATCTGTCCATGGTTATCCAGCAGTCCGGGTTTTTCCGCACCCGCCTCTCCGAAGCGCAACAATTTCATCGGATTTCCCTCTGTCTTTGGTTTGGGCACAGTCAGCCAGTAGCGCCTACGGAAGTCCAGAGCCAAGACCATGTTTCAAGGCCGTCAGGTGGTTGGATAAGGTGCGAATCGTAATGTGATTTCAATATAGAGTGGTAGGCTGATCTATGGCGTTTCGGGCGAATTCAGCGCGCTTGACAGCTTTGAACCGCTTAATTTGGCTTAACTTTCTGCCAAACCCGCAAACGCCGTGGTTTCCGTCGAGCCTTGTCGTGCGTATACTCCCCTTAAAGAACAGCACGGAACGGACGTGCGACCAGAGGGATGTATGACGATGATACGGTCTGAGTTGATTCAAAAGATTGCCGATGACAATCCACATTTGTACCAGCGCGATGTCGAACGGATAGTGAATACTATTTTTGAAGAGATCATCGACGCGATGGCGCGGGGAGACCGGGTCGAACTGCGTGGCTTTGGTGCGTTCTCGGTCAAAAAACGGGATGGGCGAACCGGGCGTAACCCTCGTACGGGCGAAGCCGTAGAAGTAGAGGAAAAGCATGTGCCGTTTTTCAAGACCGGCAAGTTGCTTCGAGACAGACTAAACGGAAAGTAAAAACTGATGCGATACATTCGCTATGCATTTCTTGCGGCACTGGCCATTGTGCTGGTGTCAGTCGCACTCGCTAATCGTGGCATGGTCATGCTGCAGTTGCTGCCTTCGGGGTTGTCCGAAATGGCGGGAATGAACCGCTCGATCGAGCTGCCAATGTTCATTGTGATCTTTGGCAGCATCATAGCAGGCCTCTTGATCGGGTTTGTCTGGGAATGGCTGCGCGAGCATAAGCACCGTGCGGCGGCAGCCCAGCGGGGTGCCGAGGTAAAGAAGCTTGAGCGCGAACTGCGCCGGACCAAGGCCGAACGTGACAAAGACAAGGACGAGGTTCTGGCGCTTCTCGACGAGGCGAGCTGAACCAATCCATGACCTCTGGTATTCGGACAAAGATTTGCGGGCTTACCCGGCCCGAGGACGTGCATGCCTGCGCAAGCGCTGGCGCGACCTATATCGGTCTGAACTTCTTTCCCAAAAGCCCTCGCTTCGTATCATTTGAAGCGGCAAGAGACCTTGCTTTCGAAGCCCCAATCGGCCTTGCTAAGGTTGGGCTTGTGGTTAACGCCAACGATACGTTTCTTGATGATCTTATGGCGCTTGTGCCTTTGGACTTCATTCAACTGCACGGCAGCGAAAGCCCAGAGCGCGTGAGCGAGGTTCGGATGCGCTATGGCCTGCCAGTGATTAAGGCAGTGGGAGTGGCCGATGAACAGGATGTCGCCGCGCTGGACCTTTATGCCGAGGTTGCTGATCAGGTCCTTGTCGACGCGAAACCGCCGAAAAATGCAGTGCTGCCGGGGGGCAATGGTGTGTCCTTTGATTGGCGGCTGATATCAGCGCGTCGCTGGCCGAAACCTTGGTTGCTGGCAGGTGGTTTGACGCCGGATAACGTTGCCGAGGCGATTGCCCTGACTGGCACACAGCAAGTGGATGTTTCCTCGGGCGTCGAGTCTGCGCCGGGCGTCAAGGATGGCGGGTTGATCCGGGATTTCATATTGGCGACCCATCTGCCTGTGCGACTTTAACCGACGCTTTGCCTGTTCGGGATTTTCCGTGGACGGAAAATCTGGGGCTCTGCCCCAGACCCCGAGGTATTTGAAAACGGAGAAAAGACGAAGTTAGTTTGCGGTTCCGACAGCTTCTGACACCGTTTTGAACCCGTCGCGTTTGAGGATATTGTCAAGGCCGTTGGCGATTTTTGGAACAAGACTCAGCCCTTGGTAGGTCAGGGCGGAGTATAGTTGGACAGCCGAGGCACCAGCCCTGATTTTGGCATAGGCATCATGCGCAGAGGCAATGCCTCCAACACCGATGATCGGCAGCTTTCCTTCGGTGGCGCGGTAGAGCTGTGCGAGCACGCGGGTGGATTTCTCGAAAAGCGGCTGGCCGGACAATCCGCCTTTTTCGTCGCGATGATTGGAAGACAGTCCAGCACGATCCAGCGTTGTGTTGGTCGCGATGAGACCGTCGATGCCCGAGGTCAGAGCCACCTCGGCCACGTCGGCGATTTCAGACTCCGAAAGGTCGGGCGCGATCTTGAGGAAGATCGGGATTGGGCGGTCCAGCGCCGTGTTTGTGGACATGACACCAGCGAGCAGCGCAGACAGTGCCTCTTTGCCCTGCAGGTCGCGCAGTTTTTCGGTGTTGGGCGAGCTGACATTCACTGTCGCGAAGTCGAGATGCGGAGCGCAGGTCGCCAACACTGTGGCGAAATCGGCAGCGCGGTTTTCGCTGTCCTTGTTGGCCCCGAGATTCAGGCCGATGATGGCATCTCGGGGGCGATCCTTGAGCCGCTTGGCAATGGCCGCCATCCCGTCATTGTTGAAGCCAAAGCGGTTGATCACAGCGCGATCTTCGGTCAGGCGGAAGAGACGTGGTTTCGGGTTGCCGGGTTGCGGGCGCGGTGTGGCGGCTCCGACCTCGATGAAGCCAAACCCGGCACGTGATAGCGGGCGCAGGGCCGTGGCGTTCTTGTCGAACCCAGCTGCCAAGCCGACGGGGTTGGCAAGCGCCATTCCGGCGAGGTTCGTGCGCAGGCGCGTGCTGGTCACCGTTCCGGTGGTTGGCGCGAGTCCGAACCGTAGCACGCCCAAAGCCATGCCATGGGCGGTTTCAGGGTCGAAGCGATGCAGCAGGCGTAACCCGGCTTGTTCCAGAAGGCTCATGCAAGATCGTCCGGAAACATATGCCCGCCGCCCTGTACCGGAAGCGGTTTCGCCCAGATCACATCGGCCAGGAGGAGCGGCCCGTAGAGGTGTGGAAACAAAGCGCCGCCGCGAGACGGTTCCCAACGCAGGTCGCCGACCATTGTGCCTTCGTCATAGGCCAGAAGCATCAACCCGTCGGCCCCTGCGAAATGCTTTGCCGCAGTTTCCCGAACCTGTTCGGCGGTCGAGAAATGCACATAGCCATCCGCCACGTCGATCGGCGCGCCAGAGGTTTCGCCAGCGGCTTGCAAGGCAACCCATTCATCAGTGTGGAGGATTTTATAGATCATGCGTTTCGATGTGCCGTTTGCGGGCCCCCGCGTCAAGCGCTGTCATGTGCCTGTTCGCTTTGCGCAGTATCGGCAAATGCATGTGCGTCCCTAGGGTAAGTTTTGACTCCCCCTGCGCGGCGATGCACGATTGCGCCATAACAATCCGACAGAGGGGACTCACATGTCTTACCGACTACTTTCAAGTGCTGCAGCACTGGCTTTGACTGCTGGTGTGGCACAGGCCGATTACACGCTCCATGTTATTCACATCAACGATTTGCACAGCCGTATCGAACCGATCAACCGTTTCGATTCGACCTGTTCCGCCGAGGACAATACCGAGGGTAAATGCTTTGGTGGTGTCGCGCGCGTCAAGACGATGATCGACCAGCTTCGCGCCGAACTGGATGGCCAGAACGTGATCGTTGTGGATGCGGGCGACCAGTATCAAGGCTCGCTGATGTACACGACCTACAAGGGCGATGTCGAAGCCGAGATGATGGAGAAGATCGGGTTCGACGTTATGGCCGTGGGCAACCACGAATTTGACGATGGCGACGAAGGTCTGCTTAAGCTGATCGACAATGTGTCTTTCCCGGTGATCTCGGGCAATCTTGATGTGAGCCGTTCGAACATCCTTGCCGAGAAGGTTCAGAACCACGTGGTTCTTGAAGTGGGCGGGCAGAAGATTGGCATCGTGTCGGCGCTGGCCACCGACACCGTGGAAACGTCGTCGCCGTCGGAAGCTGTGATCTTTCAGGATGAAATTGACAGCATCTCCGCCGATGTTGCTGCGCTGACCGAAGAGGGTGTGACCAAGATCATCGCGCTGACCCATGTTGGTTTGCCGAAAGACCTTGCGATCGCTGGGGCAGTGCCGGGGCTTGACGCGGTTGTGGGCGGTCACAGCCACACGTATCTGTCTGCGACTGACCCCGACCGTCAGGGTGCGTATCCGACCTTTGCCAGCCAAGAAGACGGCACTCTGGTTCCTGTTGTGCAAGCCTACGCGTATTCGAAGTATGTCGGTCATCTCGAGTTGAATTTCGACGACGATGGCAACCTGACCTATGCGTCTGGTGACACAATCCTGCTAGACGCGTCGGTTGAGGAAGACGCCGAGATCGTTGCGCGTGTGGCGGAACTCGCCGGTCCCATCGAAGAGATGAAGACCCGCGTCGTCGCCGAAGCTGCCGAGGCCATCGAAGGCAGCCGCGATGTCTGCCGGGCGATGGAATGCGCAATGGGCAACCTTGTTGCTGATGCGATGTTGGATCGGGTGAAGGATCAGGGCGTCCAGATTGCCATCCAGAACGGTGGTGGTTTGCGTGCATCTATTGATGCGGGCGAGGTCACCATGGGTGAAGTGCTCACGGTGCTGCCGTTCCAGAACACACTTTCGACGTTCGAGGTCACTGGGGCACAGATTCTTGCCGCACTTGAGAACGGTGTGGGCCAGGTTGAAGAGGGCGCAGGCCGTTTCCCGCAGGTCGCGGGCATGAGCTTTACCGTTGATCTGACACAGGCGCCTGGCAGCCGGATTTCCAATGTCATGGTGGGCGATGCGGCACTGGACCCCGAGGCCACCTATGGCGCGGTGTCCAACAATTATGTCCGCAACGGTGGTGATGGCTACCGGATGTTCCGCGACGCGATGAACGCCTATGACTACGGCCCTGATCTGGCTGATGTGACAGCCGAGTATCTGGCCAAAGTTGGTCCTTACCAGCCCTTTACGGATGGTCGGATTACCGTGAACAAGTAAGACAGGTGCAGGCCGGGCAGTTCGGCCCGGCCTGCCTTTTGCCCATGTGTGGACGTTTTGCCCTGACCTTGCCGCATGATGCGATGGCCCAGCTGTTTGATGCGTTGCCGTCCAACGCGTTGCCCGAGAGTCCCAATTACAACATCTGTCCGACCAATCTTGTCCACACGGTGCACACGCTTGAGGGGCAAAGGCGGCTTGTCGCAATGCGATGGGGGTTCCTGCCGCATTGGTACAAGGCGGAAAACGGTGGGCCGCTGCTGATCAATGCACGCGCCGAAACCATAGCAGAAAAACCTGCGTTCAAAGCGGCGTGCCGCGAGCGGCGCTGCCTGATCCCGGCGACTGGATTCTTTGAATGGACCAAGGACGAGGACGGCAACCGCCTGCCGTGGTACATTCATCCGACCGATGCCGAACTTTTTGTCTTTGCCGGGGTCTGGCAGGATTGGGAGTGCGACGGCGTCGCACATCGCACCTGCGCCATCGTCACGACAGGCGCAAATGACCGGATGTCGGCCATTCACCACCGCCAGCCAGTGACGTTGCGCCCTGAAGACTGGGCGCTTTGGTTGGGCGAGGCGGGGCATGGGGCTGCGACGTTGATGCAGGCGGCACCCAACGGCGCAATGGAATTCTATCGTGTTGATCGGCGCGTGAATTCGAACCGGGCTTCGGGCCCCGAGTTGATTGAACCGAAAGGTGATTGAACAGGGTTTTCCCCGCCGCGTGGACGCAGTAGCGTGGCGCCGATCAGGGAGGCCCGCATGTCCAACGCCAATATCGAAGCAACAATCGCAGCTTTGCGCGACGTCTTGGGTGACCGCCTATCCACGGGGCCGTCCATCCTGGATCAGCACAGCCATGACGAGGCCTACACACGACCTGTTTTACCTGACGCGGTTGCGTTCCCCGAGACGACCGAAGAGGTGTCTCGGATCCTCAAGACCTGTTCCCAGTACGGCTGTCCGGTGATCCCGTATGGGATCGGATCGTCGCTTGAAGGACATATCGTGCCCATTCATGGCGGGATCACTGTCGATACAAGCCGGATGAACAAGGTGCTTCAAATCAACGAAAGCGATCTGGACGCAGTGGTCGAACCCGGTGTCACGCGGGTGCAGTTGAACGATGAACTGCGCGCAACAGGGTTGATGTTCACCGTGGATCCCGGTGCTGATGCCACTTTGGGCGGGATGGCGGCGACGCGGGCGTCGGGCACCAATACGGTGCGCTACGGTACAATGGCAGACAATGTGCTGGCGCTTGAAGTGGTCTTGCCGGACGGCCAGATCATCGAAACTGGCAGCCGGGCGCGGAAATCGTCGACAGGGTATGACCTGACGCATCTTTTTGTCGGATCAGAAGGCACGCTGGGGATCATCACTAAGCTGACGGTCAAGCTGCGCGGTCAGCCCGAACATGTGGCCGCCGCGACCTGTGCTTTCCCCGACATTGCGAGTGCCGTGGATACAGTGATCTTTGCGATCCAGATGGGGATCCCGATGGCCCGGATCGAATTGCTGGACGAAGTGCAGATGAAGGGCATGAACATCTACAATCCCGATATGGGCCTGCCGGAAGTGCCGCATCTGTTTCTGGAGTTTCATGGCTCTGAGGCAGGAGTGGCTGAACAGGTGGAGAGCTTTTCCGCGCTTGTGGACGAGCATGGCGGGTCGGATTTTCAATGGGCTACCAAGACCGAAGATCGCAACCGTCTTTGGCAGGCTCGACACAACGCCTATTACGCGGGACGATCATTGCGACCCGGGGCAAATGGGGTGGTCACTGATTGCTGTGTGCCGATCTCTGCTTTGTCCGAATGTCTGATGCGGGCCAAAGTACTGGCGGCCGAGTCGGGTTTTCTTGCGCCGATCGTCGGGCATGTGGGGGATGGCAATTTTCACTTACTGATCTTAGTCGACCCCGACAGCGACGAGGAATTGGCGCGGGCCAAGGCCCTTGTCGAAGCGGTTAATATTCTGGCGCTGGAGTTCGGCGGGACTGTGAGCGGTGAACACGGGATCGGTGCGGGCAAGCGAAAATATCTGGTGCAGGAACACGGCGCGGCCTACGCGCTTATGGGGACTTTGAAAAAGGCAATTGATCCGGGCAACATCATGAATCCCGGCAAGCTGGTGACGTTGAACTGAGGCTGTAGAGGATGCAATGATGCATCCTTGCTTTGCGCTGACGCAAAGCGGGGGCGCTGCCCCCGTCGCCTTTCAGGCGACTCCCCCGAGGTATTTGGGAAACAGAGAAGATCAGGACTTAGCCTTTGACTGCTCCGGCGGTCAGGCCGGACACGATCTGGCGTTGGAAGAACATGATCAGCAAGAACAAGGGCGCTGTTGTCGAGACCACAGCGGCCACAGCAAACATGACATTGCCCTTGGTCTGAGTGGTGCCAAGGAAAGACGCGATCTTGGGCACCATGGTCTGGTTCTGCTTATCAAGGATCATCGCGGTCACGGCGAAATCGTTATAGGCCAGTAGAAAGCTGAAGAGTCCGGTGGTGATCACGCCGGGCCACATCACTGGGATGATCACGTGGCGGAAGGCCTGAAACCGGGTGCAGCCATCGACCATTGCGGACTCATCAAGGTCTTGGGGAATGTTCTTGAAGAAGGAATGCAACATCCACAGCGTGAAAGGCTGGTTGATGGCCACCAGCACGATGATGGCCGTCGGCAGGTGCCCCCAGATGTTCCACTGGAAGAACACCGGCAGGTAACCTGAGACCAGCGTGATCGGCGGCATGGCGCGGAAAATCAGAGCGATGAGCAGAAACCAGAAGGCATAACGGTAGGTGGATCGGGCCAGCGCGTAACCGCCTAAGGTGCCCAAGGTAAGAGAGATGGTCACGACAAAAAGGCATACCAACGTCGAATTCCACGCCGCTTTCCAGAACTCTTCTTGCACCCATGCCCCAGTATAGCCCTCGGTGGTGAAAGCGTCGCCGGTTTCGCGGGTGGTCATCTCGCCGGTCAGAACATTGGTCCAGTCGGCAAGCGAAAAGAAATCTCCCTCGACCTTGAAGGATCCCCACAGTGTCCAGAAGAACGGAAAGGCCGCGGCGATCATCCAGAGGATCAGGATGCCGACAAGGACGGTTTGAAGAAGAACGGGGCGTTTCTGAACTTGGCTTGCCATTGTCGTTCTCCTCAGGCCGCTTTGCCGTAGTCGCGATAGGTGCGGATCAATACCGGTGACAAGAGGATGGCGACGCCGATGATGGTCAGAACCGAGGTCGCGGCAGCCGAGCTAAGCTGCTGTGTCTCGCCGCCCAGATCATTGTAGATCGCCCAACTCAGTGAGGTAGCATGGGCGCTGGCGTTGAAGCTCACAATGGGCTCGAACACCCGGAAATTGTCCATCAGCTGCATCAGCGCGATGAAGGTGGTCAGCGGCAAGAGATGCGGGATCACGACGTGGCGGATTTGCTGCCACCGGCTTGCCCCGTCGATGCGGGCGGCTTCGAGCGTGTCAGTGTTCACGGTTTGCAGGCCCGCGTAATAAACGATGAAAGCGAACGGCGCAGAGTGCCAGACACCATACACCATGAGCATGATCCACATCAGGCCAGTGTCGGCCTTGACCGACAGGCTGGGATCATCGGTGAGCCAGCGCAACGTGGTGCCAAGGATCCCGCGGGCATCGACCATCCAGAACAGGATGAGCGATCCGATCAGCGGCGTGACCATCATAGGCAGCAGTGAGAAAAAGATCAGCGGGCCACGAATGGCGCGGGCGGCACTGTTGACGGCGACGGCGATAATAAAGCCGAAAATGATCGTTAGCGGAGTGACGACAAAGGTAAACGTCAGCGTGAAGCCGATGGCCTTGTAGAAGGGCAGGTTCATCAGTTTGCCGATGAAATCCCCGATCCCGGTGCTTTGCTCCCACAGCGGGCCGATCTGGGCGGTGGCAAGGTGATTGCGGTCCTTGTAAATTTCCAGACCGGCAAACCGACCGAGGGGTTGGTCTTGACGCAGAGTGGCAGTGGCCTCTTGGTCAATGGCGGTGGCTGTGGTGCATCCGAAGGGGCCGCAGTTTTCCACTTCGATGATGACTTGTTCATGTGCGGAATGCAGCGACTGGACCACAACCGACACAATGGGGAAGAAGATGAACAACAGCATGGCGACTGCCGAAGGCAGCACAAACCAGAAAAACGCACTGTGTTTCATCAGATCACCCCCGGGAGGTTGGGACGGTCAGAGTCGCGCGGGGAAACAGGGGCTCCCCGCGCGATTGACGGCTTAGTTGACGAAGCCTTTTTCTTTGGCTGCGGTCATATACGCGGCTTCGATATCCGACAGCGCCTGTTCCGCGCTTTCCTTGCCTTGCAGGAAATCGGCGATGTTGTCGCCAAGCGCCGTGTGCAGCAGACCGTGATGCGGCAGCATCGGGTAGGGTGTGGTCTGCATCGAGATGGCCGAGAATACGCCTTCATTGACCGGGGCAGGCTGGTACCCGTCGATCATCCAGACGGCTTGCCCCATGGTTTCATCATTCAGAATTGCCGAGCTGATGCCGTGCTTCATGGCTTTGAAGGTTGCGGCCGCGTCTTCGTCGCTGATGTTCTTGGCGACAGTCCAACCGTCCCACCACAGGGTAGAGGCGGGCGCGTTTCCGCCAGCCACAGTCATTGGTGCGCCCACCATTGTGTTCTCGTAGACCTCGGGGGTGGAACCTTCGGAATCCATCAGAACCCCTGTGCGTGATCCCCACATGTTCATAAGGGCCACGTTGCCTGCTTCCCACTCCGCGCTGGTGGCATTGGAATCGTGGGTCAAATAATCTGGGTTCATGTAGGCGCTTAGTGACTTGAGCATCTCAAGCGTTGCCAGACCTGCATCGTTGTTTATCGAAACCTGCGCTGTGCCGGGTTCATAGAATTCCCCGCCATGGCCGATATACATGTTCACGAATTCCTGAGCGAGGTTCCAACCGGCCATGTAAGCGCCGCCCAAGGGGTATTCGAGGATACCTTCAGCGCGGACTTTCTCGGCTGTGGCGAGCATGTCTTCGTAGGTTTTGGGCGGCTCCATGCCGATTTGTTCAAGAATGTCCTTACGATAAACAAGGTGCTGCGCATTTGCCATGAAAGCCACAGCCATCACCTGACCGTTGATCGTGATGAGCTGGTTCTTTGGGATGTCCTGCCCGTATGCGGCAACCAGATCATCAAGAGGGCGGATCACGTCTTCGTTCATCAGTGCCACGATAGAAGAGTTGGCAACAATCGCAGTGGTATATTCCGCCGGATCGCCCTGCATGCCGGCCAGATTGATCTTCTGGTGGTCGGCGGTGAGGTTCGCCTTGGCCTCAGAAAGGCCGTCGCAGGCTTGCGAGTTGCTTGCGACGGTTTGGATCGCGGGGAATTCGTTGCCGACGATGCTTAGCCGTCCGCTGTCGATGCCGCAATCTGCGGCCATGGATGTAGAGGCGCTCGCCGCAACGAGGAAAGAGCCTGTCATCAGGATATGTCTAAGGTTCATCTTGGTCTCCCTGTGTGTCTGGATGCGCTGTGTAAACGCGCATCTCTATCTCCCGATTTAGCCGGGAATCTCGTGATGGTTCAGCCGTCGATCCGCTGTCCTGTTTCTGTTGAAAACAGGTGGCAAATCTCGGGTGGGACGTGGATCGAAACCGGATCGCCGATTTCGGCCCGGAAGGTTTTATCTGCTTTGACGGCAACCAGTGCCTGACCGATGCGCACCGAGATCATCGTGGCGTCGCCAAGCAGTTCCAGCGTGTAGATCGGTGCGGTGATCTGACCCTCGCCAGCGGGGGCAAGGGACGCATCCTCTGCGCGGAAACCAAGTGTGGTTCTGCCATTGGCAACAGACAGACCGGGGATGTGCGTGTCGCGCGCCTCGAAGACGCCATTTTGAATATCACCGTTGATCAGGTTCATCGCCGGGTTGCCGATAAAACTGGCGACGAACATGTTGGCGGGGTGGTCGTAAATCTCGGTCGGGCTGCCGACCTGCTGCACGATGCCCTTTTCCATCACAACCACACGGTCGGCCAGCGTCATCGCTTCGATCTGATCGTGGGTCACGTAGATCGTCGTCACGGCCAGTTCGTGACTTAGGTTTTTGATCTGGGCGCGGGTGCTCACGCGCAGTTTGGCGTCGAGGTTCGAGAGCGGTTCGTCCATCAGGAACACGTTGGGTTCGCGGACAATCGCACGGGCTAGCGCCACGCGTTGACGCTGACCACCGGACAGTTCTGCAGGTTTGCGGTGCAGGAACTCGTCGAGTTCGACCATCGCGCTGGCGCGACGCACCTTCGCGTCATGGGTCGACGGGTCGATGCCACGCACTTTGAGGGGAAAGCGGATGTTCTCGTAGACGTTCATGTTCGGATACAGCGCGTAGGATTGGAACACCATCGCCACGTCACGATCTTTGGGGTCGAGGCTATTCACCACCTTGCCGTCAATGGCGATTTCACCTTCGGTGATATCCTCAAGACCGGCGATCATCCGCATGGTTGTCGTCTTGCCGCAGCCCGACGGACCCAGCAGCACTAGGAATTCCTTGTCGGGAATCGTCAGGTTGAAATCTTCGACACCAACGAAGTTACCCCAGCGTTTATTGACGTTCCTAAGCTGGATTTCCGCCATGGCTCCCCCCTGCGCAAAGATTGGATTTGCGGTCGACCACCCCACCAAGCCATAGGGTTCGCGGTTTGGCAAGACTTCTTTGCAAACGTGTGCAAAAAATCAAAAGTGATCTGGAGTTGCGCGAAAACGGCAGGCGAAAGCCTCGAATTGGTGAAGCCAAGCCTTGCTTTCGAAGTTGGAACGCAGCGTCATTGAGAGTCTGTCGTAGCGTCGGGGTGTCTTGTTTTGGGAAAATATCCGCTAAAAGGCATGCCTGAGCGCAGTCGCGCCAGCACTGACGAAGACTAGGGAGGGGACGCCATGACGTTTGCGAGTTTCGAGGACCGCAACGCGATCGAAAACGAAATGCCTTGGGTAGACCGGGATGTGCCGGCGACGCTTTATGGGCAACTGAGCAAGACAGCCGCGGCATTTCCGAACCGGCCCGCCGCGAGCTTTCAGCTGCTTTCTGGTCCAAAGGACAAGGCCGAGACGCTGACATGGTCCGAGCTTTTGTCGCGTACCGTACAGGCAGCAAACCTGTTCCGTAAGCTGGGAATCAAAGAAGACGATGTCGTGGCTTATGTTCTGCCTAACAGCACCGAAACTATCGTCACGCTTTTGGGCGGTGCGATCGCCGGGATCGCCAATCCGATCAATCCGCTTCTGGAGCCGGAACAAATTGCAGCGATCCTGCGTGAAACGAACGCAAAGGTGGTTGTCACGCTCAAGGCGTTCCCCAAGACTGATGTCCCGCAGAAAGTCGCGGAGGCATGTCGCCATGCGCCCAATGTGGACACGGTGCTTGAGGTTGATCTGAACCGCTACCTGACGCCGCCCAAATCGTGGATCGTCCCACTGGTGCGCCCAAAGAACCCCGGCGGCCATCACGCTGATGTTCTGAGCTTCACCGCCGAGCTGAAAAAGCAGAACACCACTCTCGACTTTGCCGACAGCGCAGGTGATCGTGTGGCCGCCTATTTCCACACTGGCGGAACCACCGGCATGCCAAAGGTCGCGCAGCACAAGTATTCCGGCATGATTTACAACGGCTGGCTGGGGAACCGGCTATTGTTCACGGAACAGGACAGCATCATGTGTCCGCTTCCACTGTTCCACGTCTTTGCTTGCCACGTGATTCTCATGGCCTCGGTCGTGTCCGGGGCGCATACGGTGTTCCCGACGCCGCAAGGCTATCGCGGCGAAGGTGTGTTCGACAATTTCTGGAAGTTGTGCGCGCGTTGGAAAACCACCTTTGTGATCACCGTTCCCACGGCGATGTCTGCCATGATGCAGCGCCCGGTTGATGCCGATATATCGTCCATCATAACGGCGTTTTCGGGGTCTTCGCCGCTGCCGCTGGAACTGTTCCACCGTTTCGAAAAGGCCTGCGGCGTAAGGGTGGTCGAAGGCTATGGCCTGACCGAGGCGACCTGCCTCGTGTCCTGCAACCCGCCGGATGGGATTAAGAAGGTAGGGTCTGTTGGGATCCCGTTCCCTTACACGAATGTAAAGATTCTGACCCAGAAGAATGGCGATGTCGTTGAATGCGGTGCGGATGAAATCGGAGAGATCTGCGTGTCAAACCCGGGCGTCTTCGCCGGGCACACCTATACCGAGGCTGCCAAGAACACGGACCTTTTCCACTTTGGCACCCATCTGCGGACAGGTGATTTGGGCCGCATCGATGCGGATGGCTATCTCTGGATCACCGGGCGGGCGAAAGACCTCATTATCCGGGGCGGGCACAACATTGACCCTGCCGAAATCGAAGAAGCCCTGCTGGCGCATCCGGCTGTGGCGTTTGCTGGGGCCATTGGTCAACCTGACGAGCATGCGGGTGAATTGCCATGTGCTTTCGTTGAATTGATGGACGGCGCTGCTGTGAGTGAACAAGAGCTATTGGAGCATTGCTCTGTTCATGTCCATGAACGCGCGGCGATCCCCAAGCACATGACGATCCTTGACGAGTTACCCAAGACTGCGGTGGGAAAGGTGTTCAAGCCTGATCTTCGCAAACACGCCATCACACGGGTGTTCAATGCGGCATTGGACAAGGCAGGTTCGCCAGCGCGGGTGGTCTCGGTGGTGGATGACAAGACCCTTGGGCTGGTGGCGCAGGTGGACTTGCACGGGGCGGCATCTGAAGATGTGGGCCATGTGTTGGGCAACTTTGCCAACCGGTGGGAGGCTGCGGCCTGAGACTGTTTCGGATCGGCTTTGCCGATCCGACGGGCGCGCGCCTACGGCGCGCGTTTTTTTCGCATATTTTTGAAAAAGAGAAGCAGGGGTTTGCGCCTTTGCTTCCGACTCGGACTTGACGACCTTGGGTCTGGGCATGGCATGCTTTGCTTATGACGCCTGCTCCTGCCATTCCGAATGATATCGCTGCTGCTTTCGAAGGGTTGCCAGCGCTTGCACAACCCGTTCTGCTACGCCTTCGTGATTTGATCTATGAAGTGGCCACTATGGTGCCGGGGACCACTGTGGTGATCGAAACGCTCAAGTGGGGGCAGCCGTCCTATGCGGTGCCGACGGGCACGCCGTTGCGGTTGGGTGTGACAAAAACCGGTGTGCCAGCACTGTTTGTGCATTGCCAGACGACCGTCGTGTCAGATGCCAGGCTGGTGCTTGAGCCTTACCTGAGGTTCGAAGGCAACCGGGCGGTTTTGGTCCCGCAAGATATGCCATTTCCAGAGGCGGCGCTGCGGCAGGTCATCCATGCTGCGCTGACCTACCGTGTGGGGCGTTAGCGGACGATTGGGTCGATCAGGGTTACAGGCAGGTTCAGCGCTTGTTCCAATGTATGCGCCACTTGCAATAGCCGTGCTTCACCGCGTGGAGGGCCGATCAGTTGCAGGCCAACGGGCATCCCGGATGGCGTGAAGCCCACGGGCAGCGACAGAGCGGGAAGTCCCGCGACTGTGGCAAGAAACGCAAATTGCAACCAGTCGATATAGTCGCGCATTGGGCGACCCGCCACTTCGGTCGGGTATTCGATCTCGACTGGCAGGGGGGCTAGGCCATTGACCGGGCAGGCCAGTACGTCATGTGTTTGGAAGAAGCCCGCCATCGTGTTGTAGATCGCGGCGCGGTCGCGTTCAGCTTGCACGTAATCGTCAAAGGTCATCGCGCGGGCGTCTTTCAGGTTGCCCTTGATGGTGTCCTTGTAGTGGCTGGTGACGGCTTCCGGTGTCACCTGATAGCTGCCGAGGAAAGACAGGCAGCGCAGGGCGCGGAATGTTTCGTCCAGTCGGGGCAGGTCGGGGCAGGTTTCTTCGACCGTGACAGAGGGCAGTTTCAGGTTTTCCAGAGCGCCCCGCAGAACCGTGTCAATTTCTGAGGTGACGGAGGCAAAGCCATTGAGGTTGGGCGTGTAGGCGATGCGGATCTTGCCAGCGTCGCGTCGCGCGGTCTCAAGGTACGAGGTTTCGGGAGCCGGGAAGGAAATCGGCCAGACAGGATCGTAGCCCGCCATCGCATCAAGAAAGAGCGCACAGTCGAGAACGTCCCGCGCCATGGGTCCATCGACACCGCCATTGGTGAAACCCAGATGTGCCGAGCTGCCACCCGCAATGCCGGGTGAGGGGCGCAACCCGACGATGCCGCAGTAATTCGCGGGACTGCGCAGGCTGCCTCCGAAATCCGAGCCGTGGCTGAGCCACAACTCGCCGGTGGCCAGCGAGACCGCTGCGCCGCCGGACGAGCCTGCGGCATTCATCCGCGTGTCCCACGGGTTGCGTGTTGCGCCAAAGACTGCGTTGAACGTGTTGGCGCCGGCACCCATCTCGGGCGTGTTGGTTTTGCCAAGTACGACGCCACCGCGCTCTTCAAGCCGCCGGACCAGCGGGTCCGACGCGCTGGGCACATGGTCGGCCATGCCTTTGGTGCCGAAGGTTGTGCGAACACCTTCGACCGGGTTGAGATCCTTGATCCCGATCGGCAACCCAGCCAACAGGCTCTCGTTGGATGCGGTCGCGGAACGCGCCCGGTCTGGGCAGCGGGTGACCACGGCGTTCACCGCAGGTTCGACCTGATTCATACGGGTTAGGCTCGCGTCGATCAGATCGCCCGTGGTGACCTCGCCTCGGCGCAGCAGGTCGATCACATCACGCGCGGTTTTCGCGCAAAGCTCGGGGCCGGAAAAGGCGGTGTCAGGGCGCGTCACGATCCGCAGAACATCCCATGCAGATGCGCGATCAAGCGCGCGGTGTTGTCGTCGTTCAGGCTGTAGTAGATGGTCTTGCCATCCCGACGCGTCTTGACCAGCTTCTCGTCGCGCAGACGGGCGAGCATCTGGCTGACTGCAGCCTGTCGAATGTTGAGCAGCGCTTCCAACTCGCCTACGGATTTTTCACCAACGCCAAGGTGACACAGGATCATCAGCCGGCCTTCATGCGCAAGCGTCTTGAGATAGGCAGCAGCCTTTTCGGCGCTTTCTGCCATATCCTGTGCGGCATCGGGCGCAACACTCGTATCGTTCATCGGAGAACCCCCAGTAATCCCCGCGCTTTTAACACCGAAGGGTGGCAGGTTTCAAAGATTTATCGCGGCGTCTACGGTTCGGATTTTGTTGGAGCGCCGCCGGTGAAGGCGTTGCCATTCTTGTAGTCACAGGGGGCCTCTTGCATTTGCAGGTGCAGACCTGTTCCTGTGAAGGGGTGCGCATGGGCCAGATCTTCGTCCACGTCGATGCCCAGTCCGGGTGTGTCGGGGGCTGTGATGAACCCGTCCTCGACCCGGATCGTGTTGCGGATCAGAGCGGCGTGGAAGGGTGTCTCGATGCTTTCTGCCAAAAGCACGTTGGGAATGGAGGTACACAGATGCACGTTCGCCGCCCATTCGACGGGGCCTGCATAGAGATGCGGTGCCATTTCTGCGTTGAAGGCTTCGGCCATGCCCGACAGCTTTTTCATTTCCCAAATGCCTCCTGCGCGACCCAAGGCAGGTTGCAGAATCTTTGCGCCACCCGCGCGCAGAAGGGTGGCAAATTCGGCCTTGGTGGTCAGGCGTTCACCCGTTGCAATGGGTATGCGCACGGCGCGGGCAACTTCGGCGAATTCGAGCAGGTTGTCGGGCGGGATCGGCTCTTCATACCAAAGCGGGAGGTAAGGCTCGATCGCCTGTCCAAGACGAATCGCACCCGACGTGGTGAACTGGCCGTGGGTGCCGAACAGCAGATCGGCCTTGTCGCCCACGGCAGAGCGGATCGCTTTGCACATCTCTACAGACAATGAAATGTCTGTGAGCGCGGGTTGGTGGCCACCCCGGATCGTGTAGGGGCCAGCCGGATCGAATTTCAGGGCTGTAAAGCCTTGCGCGAGGTAGTGCGCAGCTGCTTCGGCGTGGGCGTCCGGGTCTGTCCAGAACGCGTCAATGTTGTGATGCGGCAGCGGGTAGAGATAGGTGTAGGCGCGGACTTTGGGCGTCATTTTCCCGCCCAGAAGCGCCCACACCGGACGTTCGCGCGCTTTGCCCAGAATGTCCCAGCAGGCAATTTCCAGCCCCGAGAAAGCGCCCATCACGGTCAGGTCTGGGCGTTGGGTGAAGCCTGCGGAATAGGCGCGGCGGAACATCAGTTCGATGTTTTCCGGGTTCTCGCCGCGCATGTGGCGGTCAAACACGTCTTCGATCACCGCTTTCATCGCGTCCGGGCCGACGCTGGACGCATAGCATTCGCCCCAACCGGTGATGCCCGTGTCGGTCCTGACCTTGACCAGCGTCCAATAGCGCCCGCCCCATCCCGGAGCTGGGGGCGCGGTGGTGATCACATCAAGCGCGTGGAGTTTCATGGTTGGCCCTTTCGTGTCGGTAATACGATGCGTCGACGCATCGTCACGTTTCCGTCGACGGAAACTTGTATCTGGCTGATGTGGGTCAAAATAGGATCACGTTGCGTTTGGCACCGCCCGCTTTGGTGTCGGAGATGGCTTCGTTTATCTGCTCAAGCGACCAGCGGCCGGACACCAGTTCGTCCAGCTTCAGTCGGCCCTGCCTATAAAGGTCGGCCAGCCATGGGATATCGCGGCGGATCACCACGTCGCCCATTTTTGAGCCGACCATGCCCTGGGCCATGTAGGCCAGAACCACAGGTTCGTATTCGGCCATTGCGCCGGAATGCGGCATCCCAATCATCACCATGCGCCCACCCCAACCAAGGTAGCGTGGTGCCTGATTATAGGCCGGGACGGCACCGACTGTAACGGCGATCAAGTCTGCGCCGCGTCCCAGGATTTTGTGAACCTCTTTCCATGGGGCCTTGCCCGTGGCTAGAACGCCATCGGTTGCACCAAAGGCGCGGGCGGTTTCCAGTTTGTCCTCGGTCATGTCTACGGCAACGATGCGACGGGCACCCGCGATCCGTGCGCCCTGAATGGCATTGAGGCCCACGCCACCTGCGCCGATCACCACCACGTCTTCGCCCGCGCGCAGCTTGCCTGCGTTTACAATCGCGCCGACGCCTGTGATCACGCCACATGCCATGAGCGCCACCGCTTCGGGCGGCATGTCGTCGGGCAGGGGGACAACCTGGCTTTGGTGCACGACGACCCGCTCGGCAAAGGCACCGCAATCCATTGCTTTCTTGACCGGTGTGCCTTCAGCGCGGGTGATCGGGGACGCGCCGGTATCCGGGGCCTCGCAGATCGTTGGTTTGCCGCTGGCACAGTTGGGGCAGCTTCCGCAGGACTTGATCAACGTGACCACGACGCGCTGTCCGATCGTCAACCCGGTGACCGATGCGCCAAGCGACGAAATGCGACCCGCTGCCTCGTGGCCGTAAACCGCAGGTAAGTCACCGCCCCATGCGCCTTCAGCGAAGTGAATGTCAGAATGGCAGATCGCCACCGCCTCGAGGGTGACTTCGATTTCGCCTGCCTCGGGGGCGCGCAATTCCAGATATTCCAGCTGGAGTGGTTGGCCGAATTCAGTGCAGACGGCGGCTTTGATGCGGGTCATGCGTTCTCCCTTATTTGGGGTCAACCTGATGGCGTCGGATGCCAAGCGCAAGTGAGAAGTCGACCTCTGCAGGTCAGGCCGCGACGGGCGTGCGACGCGGGATCAAAAACACCACCAAGGCCACAACGATCAGCGCCAGTGACAACAGGAACGGCGCGCCCGGAAAGAAGACATCAGCCTCTGCGCGGGTGTATTGCGCAAAGACGCCTGTCATCACCATGGGTGAGACAATCATCGCAATCGCCCCAACCGAGGTCAGCGCGCCTTGCAATTCGCCCTGCCTTTTCACGCCGACCGCTTTGGACATAATGCCTTGCAGGGCAGGGGTAATGACCGCGCCAAGTGCGGCCAGCGGCGTAAGGATTAACGCCACGGTGCCCGAAGTAACAAAGGCCAGTGCGCCAAAGGCGAACACATCAAAGACAAGGCCGTAGATCACTGTACCGCGCTCGCCCAGCCGGGCGAGGATAAGGCGGATCAGCCCGCCTTGCACCACCGCCATCATGATCCCGAAAAGGCCCAGTGACAGGCCGATCATGCCCGCGTTCCAGCCGAAGCGCGCCTGTCCGTAATAGGCCCAGACCGCCGGATAGACGAAAAATGCCACTTGGTAGAGGAAGAACACCACGAAGAGCCGGCCAAGGCCGGGCAATTCGCCCAGCGATTTGAATGCCCCAAACGGATTGGCGCGGCGCCACTCGAAGGGGCGTCGGATCGTGTCGGTCACGGTTTCGCGCAGGACGAAGTAGCCCAGCACTGCGTTTGCACCTGCAAGTGCCGCCGCCGCCCAGAAGGGCGCGCGGGTGCCCCATTCGCCCAGTAGCCCGCCCAGTAGCGGGCCAATCACAAAGCCTAACCCAAACGCCGCGCCCACGAGCCCAAAGTTCTGCGCCTTTTTGTCGGGGTCCGAGATGTCAGCCATATAAGCGGATGCCGTGGCCTGCGTGGCAGAGGTGATGCCCCCGACGATCCGACCCAGCAGCAACAGCCACATGGTGCCAGCTACAGCCATGACCACATAATCCGCAGCCATCACCACAAGCGAAATGAGCAAGACAGGCCGCCGTCCAAATCGGTCCGACAAGTTGCCGATCACCGGACCGAACAGGAATTGCATTACGGCAAATACCGTTGTCAGAACACCGCCCCACAGGGCTGCATTGGCCAGATCACCGCCCGTGACCTCGCGGATCAGGTCGGGCATCACCGGAATGATCAGGCCAACTCCCATTGCGTCTATCATCACGGTGATCAGGATAAAGACGACAGGCAGGCGCATGTGCAGAGCTTTCAGGGTCAGGCCAAAGCGCCCTCAAAGTGTAAGCTACACTTGACAGTCCGCCAGTCAATGCGCCTGTGCGGCAATAAACTCGCTCAGCACTCGGGCGTATTCGTCAGGGGCTTCAACGCAGGGCAAATGGCCGGCTTTGCGGATGAGGTGGAACTGTGATCCCGGTACGAGCTCTGTGGTTTCTCGCACCAGATCGGGGGGTGTCGATCCGTCCTCGCTGCCTGCGATTCCCAGCGTCGGAAGGCGCAGCGCTGCTGTGGTCGTGTAGAAATCGGTGCCTGCGATGGCATGGGAGCAGCCTATGTAGCCTTTAGCCGATGTACGAACGAGCATGTTGCGCCAAAAGCGGAATTCGTCCGTCGCGCGGAAGGCTTGGGTGAACCAGCGAGTCATGGTCGCATCTGCCAGGGCTTCGACCCCGCCAGTTTTGACATCGGCGATGCGTTGGCCCCAAATTTCGCGCGTTGCGATCCGGGCAGCGGTATTCGACAGAACGATCGCCCGCACAAGGTCAAGTCGCTTGGCCGCCAGACCTTGCGCGGTCATCCCACCAATTGAAAGGCCGACGAACACTGCGCCCTTGATGCCGAGGTGGTCCATCAACTGCTCGACATCCCGCACCAAAGCGCCCATCCCGTAGGGCGGTGCAGGACAATCAGACAATCCATGGCCGCGCGTATCGTAGCGTATGTACTTCAAACCTGATGTTGGCAGACGTGCGATCACTTTATCCCAGAGCCGCAAATCCGTACCTAAAGAATTGGAAAACACCACAGGTGCGCCATCAGGGTCCCCGTCGATACGGTAATGCAGCCGAAGGTCGCCAAGATCAGCGATATCCATCCACAGGTGCCCTTGTCTTATTTGGTTGCCAAAAATTGCGGTGGGGGCAGAATCCCCCTATGCCCTAAGTCACACGCAGATGTGCCATGATCTGACCGTGATCGCTGGCCAGCTTGTTATAAGGCGCTTCGGGGTGGCTGCCATCCGTGAGGTGATCGTTAAGCACGCTGAAATAGGTCATGTCCCCGATGCGGCTTTCGAATTCTGGGTCGAAATGGCGTGACAGCCAGATCTGGTCAATGCTTTCGAACACGCCACCAAAGGCCGAAGTGTAGACCATGTCGCGCAGGGATTTGCGTACGAATAGCTTTTCCGCTGACCGCAGGCGCACACGCTCCACAGCTTCGGTGATTTGCTCGTTCTCATCGGTTGTGTAACGGTCGGACCGGTGTTCGGCATCGTGGCGTAGCATCCAAGCGTAGTTTTTGAATGGACGCTCTCCCGCGATGATTTCCGAACTCACCGCGTGTTCGCCGTCGTTGTAGTCACCCATCGCGATCACTGGATTCCCGGCTTTCAATTCGGTGACAATCGCCTGCCGCAGAACCCACGCTTCGGCCATCCGACGTGTCGCTGCGCGAAGGGCTCCCATTGCGCGGCCTAACGGGTCGTATCGCGTCAGATCGGCCTCTGGTGCATAGGCTGCCCCTTCTGGCTTAAGAAACTCCCCCAGTTTAGACTTAAGGTGGCAGTTGAACACGGTCACGACTTGGCCCCCCATCGGGATGCGGACTTTAAGGATTGGGCGCGACAGGCGGCGAAGTATGAATTGCCCGGCATCACCGTCATCGAGTCCCCGTAGCGGCGAAAAAGGAATGACCAGCGGTTGAGATAGATCCTGAATGATCTCGGGTGCACCTGCAAATCCCAAGCGTGACAGGATCGCGACACCGGGACGGCGTTCTCCGGGGATACCGGCATCTGCGGCATTTGGTGCGAACGCCAGTTCAGCACCGCGGTAACCATCGCTTTCGAGTCTGCGAAAGATCGCCTTTTTGCGATATGGCTTGGTTTTATCGGGTTGGGCTGCGTCGTTCAGAACGTCCGCCCGCACCGTTGTCTCGTCGATCACGGCCTGCAACGCGGGTTCTTCGAAAATTTCCTGAAACCCGACAACATCCGCATCGAGTGCCAGCAATTGGTCGGCCATCCAATCCGCCTTCCACGCGTATTCTTCGGGCGTATAGGTCTGGAATTTATAGTACTCCTGATCCGCGCCGATCAGGTTTTTTACGTTGAAACTCGCTATTGTGACGTCCTGCACTAGCCCTCTCCAAATTGATCCAATGCGGCAAGAAATACCGAACGGTCAACGTTGCCGCCGGAAATGGTGCAAATCACCGTATCGCTGGCGATCTGGTTCGCGTGGAACAGCGCAGAAGCCAAGGCAACTGCGCCGCCGGGTTCTGCAACCAGCTTGAGGCGGGCAAAGGCGTGCGCCATCGCACGCTGCGCCTCTTCGTCGGAAACGACAATCCCCTGAGCGCACAGGCGGCGCATGATCGGAAATGTCAGATTGCCCGGCTGGGGCGTCACGATTGCGTCGCAAAGGCCGCTTGCGCTGCCGGTGTTACGTTCGATCTGACCAGACGCAAGCGAGCGCGTCACATCGTCGAAACCTTCCGGTTCCGCTGGGCGAACCCGCATGCCCGGCGCATGAGCCTCCAGCGCCAGCGCGATGCCCGATGTCAGGCCGCCACCGCCACAGCAGACGATAACATCTGCATCAGTCACACCCAGTTCTGCCGCCTGCGCCGCGATTTCGAGTCCACAAGTGCCCTGTCCGGCGATCACCTCGGGTTCGTCATAGGGCCGGATCAGGGTCAGACCACGCTCGTCCGACAGTTTGGACCCGATGACATCCCGGTCTTCGGTTGCGCGGTCGTATAGAACAACCTCGGCCCCCAAAGCGCGGGTGTTTTCTATCTTCATCGTGGGCGCATCCGCCGGCATGATGATAACTGCGCTTGCCCCGTATTGCCTTGCCGCCAAGGCCACGCCCTGCGCATGATTTCCCGAGGAATAGGCGATCACTCCATTCTTACGCTGTTCGTCGGACAAGGCTGACACCGCCGACCGTGCGCCTCGGTATTTGAAACTACCAGTATGTTGCAGGCATTCCGCCTTAACCAGAACACGCTTGCCCGCGATGTCGTCGAGAAAGGGCGAGGATAATAACGGTGTGACCCGCGCGTGGCCCTTCAGGCGATTTGCCGCCGCTTCGATGCGTTGAATGTCCATGGGTTACCTCAGCATATCCAGCCAGCGCCGCAACACGCTCAGGCTTTCGGGCTCGTCTAAGAACGGGATGTGCCCCCGGTCAGGCACTTCGACAGCAACCATATCGGGGCGGCGGCGCTTCATTTCGGCATAGGTTTCGGGCGACAGAAGATCAGAATTCGCACCGCGAATACAAGCCAAAGGCAACCCGGACAGGGCATCAAACAGGGGCCAGAGATCGGGCATCGGCTGCGCGCCGCCTTCCAATACCGCTTCGCGCAGGCGGGGGTCGTATGTCAGCTCTAGCCCGTCTTCGGTTTCATTGAACAAGATCTGCGCTTCGCGCAGCCAGCGCTTTGGCGGGACATTCTGAAAGGCGGTCATCACCCGTGCACGGGCTTCGGCCATCGCGGCATGCGTTTTAAGCGCTGGTGGGCGGCCAAGATAGTCTTTGATCACCTCCAGACCTTCAGGCGCAATTTCTGGTCCAATGTCGTTGAGAGCCACCCCAAGCAACCGCTCCTTGATCGTTGCGGCAAGAACCATTGCAATCAATCCGCCGCGCGAGGTGCCCAACACAGCAGCATTTTCGAGGCCAAGATGATCCAGTAGTTCCATCGCATCACGGCCCTCAATGGGGATTTGATAGGTGGCCGGATCACCCCAGTCGGACTGGCCGCGGCCACGATAGTCCAGCCGGATCAGGCGCACACCCTCAAGATGCTTGGCGACAAATTCGAAGTCGCGAACGTCGCGGGTCAGGCCCGCGAGGCAAAGCAAGGGCAGACCCTCGCCCTCGTCGGTGTAGTGTAGAGAAAGACCATCGGAGGTGGTAAACTTGGGCATCAGGCCAACTCCGGAATCGTGGTTAGGTCTGACAGGACATGCGCGGGCCTGTAAGGTAGCAGGTCCACCGGATCACCCGCGCGATTCACCCAAACGGTTTCAAACCCATAGCCCGAGGCACCGGCAATATCCCAGCCGTTCGAAGACACGAAAAGGACGTCGTCTTTGGCGCAACCGAACCTTGCACCCACCATATCGTAGACGCGGGATGAAGGTTTGAAGATGCCCACGGTTTCAACCGACAAAACGGCGTCAAGAAATTCACCGATACCGGCGCTGTCCACCGCACCTTCAAGCATATCAACACTGCCATTTGACAGGATCGCGCAGGTCTTGCCCGCTGCCTTGAGTCGCGCCAGCATCATCGGGACCTCGCGATAGGCGGCAAGTTCCCAATAGAGCGCCAATAGACGTTCGCGCAGTTCGGGATCGTCGGCCAGTCCGACCTTCTCCATAGCCCAATCAAGACCGTTTTTCGTCACCTCCCAGAACGGGGTGTAGTTATCGGTGATCGTGCGCAGCCACGTGTACTGCAACTGTTTCAACCGCCAGTGTTCAGCTAATTCTGGCCACACAGACCTGAGCGCATCTCGTCCCGGTTCTTCGGCTGCCACGCGCGCCGCGGCGGCCACGTCAAACAGCGTGCCATACGCGTCGAAAACACAGACCTGTGCCATGTCAAAGCTTCTCCCTTGATCTGTCTGCAATCTGTCAGATCGCAAGGTTACAGGGAAGGGCAGAACGCGGAATAAGCTGTCTGTTCAGTAGTCAGTGCCAGTCCACAAAACTTTGTCGCCATTCAATTTCAGGGGGAGAACCGGACGATAGATTTCTGTGTATTTTGATGGTCGGAAGTCGCAAATCAACGTGTCCGAAGCGTCTTTGATAAAACAATACGCACCGCCCGGATGCTTCCAAGCCACGCCACCTTTGCTCGCAATTGTCATGGCGGTGATGCTGTTGTTGGCAGCCCAAAAGCCGTAGTCATCAGTGCCAAAAATTCCGCCCCTGACTTCGCTTGGTTCGTCTTTGCGCGCCTGATCAACAAGACCGCCAACGTAATCGTCCATCCCGGCTTTGACGACACCTGTTGCCATTGCCGGAATGGCCAGGATCGCGCCGGCAAACGCACCCACGACACCCGCTCCATAAATAAACGCATCGCCAGCGTCCGGGCCATTGCCGGTCACGGCCCAGACAACGGGCTGTACCAAAAGACCTGCGGCACCGCCTTTGGACAATGCTCCGCCCGCCATGCTGATCTTGCCTTCTATCGCGTACTCAACGCAAAACGCCGCGACTGTGACATCGAAATTGTTTTCTGAATTTGATGGACTCATACACTTTTCCCCAAGAAAAACCCGGCGCAAAAGCGCGCCGTTTAAAATGCGCAGAATGAATATTGTGATAGACTGGCACGCATGAACCGTATCTGACAAGTGAGAACGGTGTGAAATCTAGGCGCCCAGAATGCGATGACCCCCGGCCATCTAAGACATCCGGGGGTCATCAAAACTTCAACAGTGTTGGAAAACGCTGCTTACATCATACCTTCGCGCTGCGCCTTTTTACGCGCCAATTTGCGCGCCCGGCGGATCGCTTCAGCTTTCTCGCGTGCTTTTTTCTCAGACGGCTTTTCGAAATGTTGCTTGAGCTTCATTTCACGAAAAACGCCTTCACGCTGCAGCTTTTTCTTCAGAGCGCGGAGCGCCTGATCGACGTTGTTGTCACGAACACTAACCTGCATGTGGTTTTCACCACCTTTCTAA
>JANSYF010000035.1 GCA_024742575.1 Paracoccaceae bacterium
CGTCGCGGATGAACTTCTTGTGGCGCTTGATCATGCCGTGGCGTTTGCCAGCCTGACCTGCCTTGATGCGGCCCGTGGCCGTCACCTTGAACCGCTTTTTGCAGCTCGACTTTGTCTTCATCTTCGGCATTTCCGTCTCCTGTCATTGGGTCGGTGTGCGCGCGACTCGGTATGCCAATTCGACCGGCCGCACGGGGTAGAGCGCGCCGTATAGGCGGGCTTTTCGGGCAATGCAACTGATTCAGAGCAGGCTATCCGGGATTTTCTGCTCTGCCGCCGTGTTGGCGCGTCGGAAGACCAAGGTCACACAGGTCGACACGATCACGATGAACAGTGAATAGAGCACGGGCACCGCCATAATCGCCTGCGCCTCTGCCCCCTGAAAGGTGAAGACGATGATCGCAATCGCCAGCGGCCCGTTCTGGATGCCCGTCTCAAGCGCCACAGTCCGCGCATTGCGAGGATGCAGCCGCAGGGCGCGGGCAAAAAGATAGCCGATGGTGATCCCGAACAGCCCCAGACCAATCGACGCGATATAAGTGGCCGACGTGGTTTCCAGAAGGAACTGCCAGTTGCGGGGAATCCAGCTGACCATCAGGAACAGGATAAAGAACAGCGCCAGCGCAGAGCCAAAGAACTCTGTCACCGCGCCCACATTCGCGCTCAGCTTCCGCAAGACCATCCCGATGGCGACCGGAACAAGCAGCAGAACCAGAGTCGCGATAATATTCTCGCGCGGGATCTCGAGATTTAGCGCCGAAGCATAGAGCACCAGCACCAGCGGGATCATGACGACTCCGGTCACTGTCGATGTGACAGTCATCAAAACCGAAAGGGCCAGATTGCCTTTTGAGAAGTATGTAAAAATGTTCGACGTGGTCCCACCCGGCATGCAGGCCATGATGAGAATTCCCAAAGCGATTGTTTCCGGCACGACAAGGAAAGTCGCCAACAGAAAGCCGATCAGAGGCATGAACCCGTATTGCGAGATCACCCCGATTGCGAGACCGTAAGGTCGCTTAAGAGCGAGGTAGAAGTCACGCGGGGTGAGTGACGCACCCATGCCCAGCATGATAACAAAGATCATTAGCGCCAGCAGCGCTTGTTCGAAGGCTCCAACCATTCCGCTTACTCCGCTGCGATGCGGGCCAGCTCTTCGGCGCGCAGATCTTTTCTAAGGATTTTGCCGACATTCGATTTCGGCAACTCATCTCGAAATTCGACCCGCTTGGGTACCTTATAGGCGGTCATGTGCGCTTTGCAGTGGGCGCGGATGTCCGCTTCTGTCAGCCCAGTATCACGTTTGACGACGTAGGCTTTGACAGCCTCACCCGTCCCTTCGTCGGGCACACCAATCACCGCCGACTCCAATATGCCGGGATGCTGGGCAAGGCAGTCTTCGACTTCGTTCGGGTAGACGTTGAAGCCGGACACAACCACCATGTCCTTTTTACGGTCGACGATGCGGAAATATCCATCCGGGTCCATGACGCCGATATCCCCGGTCAGGAACCATCTGTCCCGCAGGGCATGTGCCGTTTCCTCGGGTTTGTTCCAGTATCCGGCCATGATCTGCGGGCCTTTGGCAGCGATCTCTCCGGTTTGGCCTTGGGGAACCGGGTTCCCTGCTTCATCAAGACAAACAACCATTGTTCCGGGTACAGGAATCCCGATTGAGCCGTCTCGCGTCTTGCCGAGTGGGTTGAATGTCAGCACAGGCGAGGTTTCTGTCAGGCCATATCCCTGCAAGACTGACTTGCCCGTGATGCCCTCCCATTTCTGCGCAACGGCTGCCTGCAAGGCCATGCCGCCAGCCGATGAGAATTTAAGGTGTTTCGGCGGGCTGTCGGTGAACCAGACTTCATTCGTCAGCCCATTGAACAGCGTGTTCACACCGCTCATCCAAGTGATCTTGTAGTTCTCAAACGCCCTCTTGAGGTTCGACAAAGGACGCGGGTTAGGGATCAGGATGTTGCGTGCACCCAGCCAATAGAACGCCAGCATGTTCACCGTGAACGCGAAGATGTGGTAGAGCGGCAGCGCGGTCAGGGCGATCTCCTTGCCCTTTTCCACGCCTTCCAGCATCTCCATCGTCTGTTCCATGTTCATGATCAGATTGGCATGGGTCAGCATCGCGCCTTTGGCCACACCTGTGGTGCCACCAGTATACTGCAGACAGGCCACGTCGTGTGCATCGACGCTCTGTGTGTAGACATCCGCCTCGATCCGTTCGCGCTGCATGTGATCGCGCCCGGCAGTCACAGCTTCGGGAAAGCGGATATGGGCGACATCAATTGGTTTGACGGATTTATCCCAATGCTTTTGCACCAATCCTACAATGCCTCGGGGCAAGCTAGGCAAGAATTCCGCCACACGAGTCACGATGATGTTGGGGATCGGGTGGCCTTGCGTCGCCGCCGGGATTTTATCGGCGAACATATCCACGATCACCAGCGCATGCGGTTCCGCATCGGTGAACTGCTTGGCCATCTCGTCTGCCGTATAAAGCGGGTTAACGTTAACAAGGATGCAACCCGCTTTCAGTATTCCAAACGCGGCCACCGGGAACGACAGACAGTTCGGCATCTGAAGCGCGACGCGATCGCCTTGGTTCAAGCCTGCCACCTCGCGCAGGTAGACGGCAAAGGCGTCGGACATCTCGTCCACCTGCTGAAAACTCAGCGTGCCATTCATGCCGTTCGGAAGACAAGTTGTGAATGCCGGTGCATCGCCAAATGTGCTCGAAACCGAACGGATCAAGTCCGCCAACGTACGATACGATGCAGTGTCAATGTCCTTTCGGACCGTCGGACCGTAAAACGCCGTCCAGGGACGTGCCTCTCCCGTCATGCCGTTCTCCTCCCAATGCATCGCCCGACCGCCTCCACGATCCGGGCAATGTGTTTCAGAGAAGTGCTAAAGGCATCTTCAACATTGATCTATAGTGATCGAACGTCACAAAGCCCATCAATCCAGTCAGGTCAGGGTCTGTAGAACCCGTGCGACAACCGCTGGAATGGCCTCGATCGAATACCCGCCCGGTTTATTTGAAATCGCCCAAACCAGCATAGTGCCTGCGACCATCAAGCTGATCGTGGCAATCCGCGGCCTTTCGCCCTTCGAGACGGATGATACGACCGCGGGGATGGACAACACCCCAAGCCCGAGGCCGATAACAAAAAGCGTGTCAGGATCCATAATGACCTGCTCCCACTGGTTACACGTGGGACAGATTACTCCGGATCGGTGTTGTAGATCAAACGTTCGTCACAAGGAGCCACACGAAGAATATTCGTTGTCCCCGGCGTGTTGAACGGCACACCAGCGGTCACGAGGATTTGGTCCGTCGGTTCTTCTGCATAGCCCCCGGCGCGTGCCGCGCGTGCCGCGTTGACCACGGCCTGTTTGAAACGCTCAAGCTCACCAGTGATCACGCAATTCGTGCCCCACGTCAAAGCGAGGCGCCGAGCCGTTCCGATGTGGCTGGTCATCGCGATGATTGGAACACGCGGGCGTTCGCGTGCCGTCAAAAGAGCCGTTGTACCGGAAGACGTGAAACAGCAGATTGCCTTGATGTCCGTGGTTTCCGCAATCTCGCGCGCGGCGGCCACAATGCCATCCGCAACAGTGGCCCGTTTGGCCACACGCGATGCTTCCATGATCTCGGTATAGGTCGGATCGCTTTCCACCTCGATTGCGACGTTGTTCATCGTTGTTACAGCTTCGATCGGATAGGAACCTGCCGCCGATTCAGCGGACAGCATGATTGCGTCCGACCCTTCGTAGATCGCAGTCGCAACATCCGACACTTCGGCACGTGTTGGCATAGGCGACTCGATCATCGATTCCAGCATCTGGGTCGCCACGATCACGGGCTTTGCGGCTGCGCGGCAGCGGCGGATCAAACGCTTCTGGATCGGCGGCACGTTCTGCACAGGCAACTCGACACCCAGATCGCCTCGGGCGACCATGATACCATCGGACACTTCAAGGATTTCATCGAAGGCTTTTACACCCGCAGGTTTTTCGATCTTCGACAGGATCGCCGCGCGACCTTTGCACAATTCGCGCGCTTCGATCACGTCCTGCGCGCGCTGCACAAAGCTGAGAGCGAGCCAATCTACGCCAAGATCAGCCACGAACTCCAAATCTCCACGGTCTTTTTCAGACAAAGCCGCCAGCGGCAGAACCACGTCGGGAACGTTCACGCCCTTACGGTTGGAAATCGTTCCACCAGTAATGACAATGCAATCCGCGAAATCCTTGCCACAGCCTTCGACCTTGAGCCGAATTTTCCCATCGTTCACCAAGAGGTGCGCGCCCGGCTCCAGTGCTGCGAAAATCTCGGGATGCGGAAGCGTAACACGATCGATCGAGCCTTCTTCGTCGGCCAGATCAAGCCGGAACGCAGCGCCTTCGACCAATTCTTCTTCACCATTGGCGAATACGCCCACACGGAGTTTCGGCCCCTGCAGGTCGGCCAGAATGCCAATTGTGCTGTCCAGGTCCTTTTCCACCTGCCGGATGATGGCATGACGTTCAGCGATCTCGGCATGACTGCCGTGGCTCATATTGAGGCGGAAGACATCTGCCCCAGCCTCGTGCAAGGCCCGGATCATTTCATAGCTGCTTGACGCTGGGCCAAGCGTGGCCACGATTTTTACACTCCGCAAACGTCTCATTGTGGATTCCGTCCTTCACCTGTGTTCTGGCGATTCATGTGTTGGTCATAGCACACGTCCACCGCGCGTTCGGCAAGATGGCGCGACCATGTTACCGCTAACTTCTGGTTTGGGTTATTGCCCATTTCCATTTCCGGCGCAACTCAAGTATCTGATGCGCCCGGGAGATCACACACCTATGACATATGCCCCATTTTTTGTGCATGGAGCGAACCGATCCACACGCTGGCTGATCACCTGTGATCACGCAACAAACATAGTACCACCGGATCTTGGTGGCTCACTCGGCCTGCCTGATGCCGACATGTCGCGGCATATCGCCTTTGATCCCGGCGCCGCCGGTGTCAGCCTAGCCTTGGCAGATGCCTTGGGCGGCACTGCGATCCTGTCGAACTATTCCCGTCTGGTGATTGACCCGAACCGTGGCGAAGACGATCCGACCCTATTGATGCAGCTCTATGACGGGTCGGTGATTCCGGGCAATCGCAACGCGGACGCAGCAGAAAAGGCCCGCAGATTGCAAGCGTACCACCGCCCCTATCACGACGCTCTTGCCGCGCTCGCTGCGCGCCGCGACGATACGGTGATCGTGGCGATCCATTCGTTCACCCGACAGCTCAAAGCGCGGCCAAGCCGCCCATGGCATGTCGGGATTCTGCACGCATATGATCGCCGCTTGTCTGATCCGCTGATCGCGGCATTGGAGGCGGAACCCGATCTGGTTGTCGGACGAAACGAACCCTACCCCGGCCATCTGCCCGGCGATGCAATTGATCGCCACGCCTTGCATCACGGCCGCCTGAACACACTTATCGAATTGCGCAACGACCTGATCGCCACCGAAGCGACCCAAGCGGGATGGGGCGCACGCCTTGCTCCGATGTTGCAAGCGGCACTGGCACAGGTGACGGACTAAACCGGAGGAAACCCCACATGGACAACCAGACCCAACTTGAAATTGAAGCAGCCGCGTTTCGCCGTTTGCGACAGCACCTAATTGAGGATCGGCCTGACGTGCAGAATATCGACATGATGAACCTGACCGGGTTCTGCCGGAATTGCCTAAGCCGCTGGTACCAAGAAGCCGCAAACGAGCACGGAATCGACATGGACAAGGACGCGGGACGCGAGGCATTCTACGGCATGCCGATGTCGGAATGGAAAGCCCGTTACCAAACCGAAGCAAGCGATGCCCAGAAAGCCGCTTTCGATGTTGCATTCAAAGAGAACGTTACCGACAAAGACGGATGACGCAAGAGGCAGGGCGATGCGTCAACGCATCGCCTGCTTTAATCAACAACGACGATCCGCCTTAGCGAGTCGCCCCCGGCACCCAAAGAACATCTGCCTTGCCGTCATCATTTGCGATTCGAGCCGCTACGAAGAACCAATCGCTGAGCCGGTTGAGGTACTTGACCGCATCAGGGTTCGCGCTTTCCATCGTCGCAAGCTCTACCGTAAGACGCTCAGCCCGGCGCGCCACGGTACGGCACTGATGTAAGTAAGCGGACAGTGGCGTTCCACCTGGCAGGATAAAGCTGCGCAACGGCTCCAGCTTGGCGTTCATCGCGTCGATCTCGGATTCGAGCCGTTTCACCTGTGACGCAACGATGCGCAGAGGCGTGTATTCAGCATCGGCATCTTTTTCCATGTCAGGGCGACACAGATCAGCGCCTAGGTCGAACAAGTCATTCTGGATGCGTGAAAGCTGGGCGTCGACTTCTCCGCTCGCCTGCAACCGCGCCACACCCACAATAGCGTTCAATTCGTCCACAGTACCGTATGCCGTGACACGCATCGAATGCTTCGCAACGCGCGCGCCATTG
This sequence comes from Paracoccaceae bacterium, assembly GCA_024742575.1. Taxonomy (GTDB): domain Bacteria; phylum Pseudomonadota; class Alphaproteobacteria; order Rhodobacterales; family Rhodobacteraceae; genus Marivita. The sequence goes on from JANSYF010000035.1 coordinate 6,509, forward strand.
CCCAGCGCGGTTTCGCCGTCATCACCCGTTTTGGTATAGATTTTGTTCAATACGACCATGGTTCACTCTCCCCGCAACCAGACGAACAATAGGATCAGCATCACCGCCACAAACTGTGCAATGATCCGCCAGCGCATCGCCCTGTTGGCATATTTCTTGTTGAATTCCCCACCCTTGGCAAAGCTGCCGATGCCGAAAAACAGGATAGCCACTACCGCCAAACAGGCGATCGCGACGACAATGAACAACGGGTCTTGCAACATGGGAGTGTCTTCCTTCGGTTGATGTTCCCGGGGATGTAGCCGTATCGCGCCGCAAAGCGAATGAAAAGTCAGCCTTTTGACAAAACCCAATCCAAGGCCCAGGTCGGCAGAAGGCGGCGGGCAATGGCCATAGCGTGGGTCGGCGTCGTCACCCTGTACCGCGCCCGAGGTCGGTTGGTGTTCACAGCCTTAACAACAGCATCTGTCACCGCTGATGCAGGCCATTGCATGCCAGAGCTGCCACCTTTCTTCAGCAAGTCGAGCAGCGATGCCTCATACTGCGACCGGCGTGGTGAAGATTCCCAATCGACCCACTTGTCGAATTGCGTAATCGCGTTTTTGCGAAAGTCAGTCTCGATCGGCCCCGGTTCGATAAGCACCACATGGATTCCAACTTCGGCCATCTCCATTCGCAAAACATCGGCATATCCCTCAAGTGCGAATTTGGTCGCGACATATGGGCCCCGGTATTTCATACCAACGATGCCAAGAACTGACGAGTTGAACAGGATCCGCCCGTGACCTGCACGGCGCATTGCAGGGATCAGATGCCGGTTCAGATCATGCCAACCAAGAAAATTCGCCTCGAATTGTGTGCGCATCCCTTCAGCGGGAATATCCTCCAACGGTCCAGGCAAAGCATAGGCCCCGTTGTGAAACACGACGTCCAAAGCGCCGTTTGTCACTTCCAAAACCGTCTTGGCGCATCGTGCGATGCTGGCGGGGTCTTCATAATCCAGTTGCGGGGCTGCGAACCCTTCAGCAACACGCGCGTCGCAATCCACTTGCGCCCGGCAAGACGCGAACACAATCCAGCCCAAAGCCTTGAGTCGCCGCGCGGTATCAAGACCAATACCGGAAGAACACCCGGTTATCAGAATGGTTTTCGATGTCACGTCAGTTGGCAGCCGTCACAAGCCAATCGGCCATCCAACCTTCGTCCCCTGTCGCAGTTGCGCGCAAATGCACCCAGCCATTGCCTTCGTCCTTTAGGATTTCGACCATGTCATCGCGAAACAGCTTCCCGACGACGGCATAGTCAGTTCCCGGGCCGCCGCGAAGGTTCACACGGTCACCATCGACGAACCTCAGGTCAGGCTGGGCTTCCGGTACGGGAGTTGCAACTTCGTTCGTTGCAGCCACTTGTTCCGGTTCGGTCAATGTCACCTCGTTGGAAAGCGCCACGGGTGCTGCAGGAGCGACGGGATTGGTCGCGACAGGTGTAATAACTGCGCGCGCTGGTGCGATGTCAGTCAGTCCAGTCCCACCGGTGTCGGCACGCGCCACGAATTCTGCTCTTGGTTTGGGGTCTACGACAAACGGCTTGGGATCCGCGAAAACGACCAAAGAGTTGTCGCCCGGTTCAAAATCTGAACCACCCGACAACTCGTAAAACGCCATCGCCATAACCGCGAATGCGACCACAATATACTTATTCATCACTACCCCCTGAGCAGGCTCATCGACTGCCACGATGAGACGAATACCGTGATTCCCCTCTCAATCCGAAGGGGAAACAGAAAAAATATTCCCGCAATTGCTTTACGGCCTCAGAGGCGGTGAGTATCACATCATCTATGGTTGATGATGTCGATGACCCCAAGATGACCCCCCGCGACTTTGCGGAGCCGCTTCGCCGAGCAATCGGTGAACGGTACCTGACTTATGCGTTGTCGACGATCATGCACCGGGCGCTTCCCGACGCACGCGACGGACTTAAGCCCGTTCATCGCCGTATTCTTTATGCAATGCGCGAACTGCGCCTGAGTTCCACAGGTGGTTTCAGAAAGTCGGCCAAAATCAGCGGCGACGTGATGGGCAACTACCATCCGCATGGCGATGCTGCGATCTATGATGCGATGGCGCGCCTCGCGCAGGATTTCAACGTCCGCTACCCGCTTGTCGATGGCCAGGGCAATTTCGGCAACATTGATGGTGATAACCCGGCTGCCGCGCGGTACACCGAGGCGCGTCTGACCGCTGTCGCCGAGGCGCTTCTAGACGGGCTGAACGAAAATGCTGTTGATTTCCGCGCGAATTACGATGGCACACTCGACGAACCCGTTGTCCTTCCTGCACAGTTCCCGAACCTGTTAGCCAACGGATCAAGCGGGATCGCGGTCGGCATGGCGACAAACATTCCACCGCACAACATTGCCGAATTGATCGATGCCTGCCTGCATCTTATCAAGGTGCCGGACGCACGCGACGACACGCTGCTGAACTTCGTGCCGGGACCGGATTTCCCAACCGGCGGCGTGATCGTCGAAGATCGCGACTCGATCGCGCAAGCTTATCGCACCGGGCGCGGGTCGATCCGTTTGCGCTGCCGTTGGGAGATCGAGGACCTGGGCAGAGGCCAGTGGCAGATCATTGTAACCGAAATCCCGTATCAGGTGCAGAAATCCAAGCTGGTCGAACGGCTTGCCGAGTTGATCCAGACCAAGAAGGTCCCGATCCTTGCCGATATCCGCGATGAATCCGCCGATGACATCCGCATGGTTCTTGAACCGCGATCCAAGAACGTGGACCCGGATGTGCTAATGAACATGCTGTTCCGCAATTCCGATCTGGAAACACGGTTCAGTCTGAACATGAACGTGCTGATCGACGGACTGACGCCCAAAGTCTGTTCGATGAAGGAAGTGCTGCGCGCCTTCCTCGACTTCCGCCGTGACGTGCTGATCCGCCGAAGCCAACACCGGATGGACAAGATCGACCACCGTCTTGAGGTGTTGGAAGGCCTGATCGTCGCCTTCCTCAACCTTGACCGCGTTATCGACATCATCCGCTATGACGATGATCCGAAAGCGGCGCTGATGCGCGAGGATTGGGGCAAGGACCACGTGCGTGCCATGAACGAGGCCGATTACGTGTCCCCTCCTATGGTCACCGGGGACGACGAACTTGGCCTGACAGAGGTGCAAACCGAAGCGATCTTGAATATGCGTTTGCGCAGCTTGCGCAAGCTGGAAGAGATCGAGTTGGTGGCTGAGCGTGACCGCCTGATGGAAGAACGTGCCGGGCTAGAAGACTTGTTGGAAAGCGGCGATCTGCAATGGGATGCGATTGCTGATCAATTGCGCGAGACCAAAAAGACATTTGGCAAATCCTACCCCGGTGGCGAACGGCGCACCACTTTCGCCGAGGCTGGCGAAGTCGAGGATGTGCCGATCGAAGCGATGATCGAACGCGAACCGATCACTGTGGTCTGTTCCGAAATGGGCTGGATCCGCGCGATGACAGGTCATATCGACCTGAACCGCGAGTTGAAGTTCAAGGACGGCGATGGGCCGCGCTTCATCTTCCACGCCGAAACGACGGATCGTTTGCTGGCCTTTGGCTCAAACGGCCGTTTTTACACGATCCCCGCATCGAACCTTCCCGGCGGGCGCGGCATGGGTGAACCGTTGCGCCTGATGGTCGACCTGCCCAACGAAGCCGCAATCGTCGACCTGTTCATCCATAACCCGGATCGCAAGCTGCTTGTCGCCTCAAACGCAGGCGATGGGTTCGTCGTACCGGAAACAGAAGTTGTCGCGCAGACGCGTGCCGGCAAGCAAGTTTTGAACGTCAAGGGCGACGTGCGCGCCAAAGTGTGCAAGCCTGTAAATGGTGACTCTGTGGCCGTCGTCGGCGAAAACCGTAAGGTGCTGGTTTTTGCTCTGGACGAACTACCTGAAATGGGACGCGGGAAAGGCGTTCGGCTGCAAAAGTACAAGGACGGGGGCCTGTCGGATGCAACCACCTTCACCCTGGGAGAAGGCCTCACCTGGCGCGACCCAGCAGGACGCACAAGAACCGAAACAGAACTTGCCGAGTGGACAGGAAAACGCGCTGGCTCCGGACGTATGGCCCCGCGCGGTTTCCCCAGAGACAACACCTTCACCTGACGATGACACGCTTCGCACCGAAGTTGTAGGCACCCGCACGACGCTGTTCTGGCTCGCGCTGAAAACCGGCTTTCTGACAGTTCTGACCCTCGGCTTTTATCGCTTCTGGATGCGCACGCGTTTGCGCCGATGGTACTGGTCCGCGATCCGTCCCGGGGGGCATCCTCTCGAATATGTGGGTGACCCGGTGGAAAAGCTCTTGGGGTTTCTCTTTGCCGTTGTGGTTCTGGCTTTTTACATCGGCATCGTGAACCTTTTCCTGATGTTTGTCAGTTTCTCGCTCTTTCAGGACAATTTCGCAGCTTATGCCACTAGCCTCGTGGGTGTGATCCCGCTTTGGTTCTTTGCTCAGTACCGCGCCCGTCGCTACATCCTTGCAAGAACCCGCTGGCGCGGACTGCGCTTCGGGTTGGAGCCCGGTGCGTGGGGATATGCATGGCGAGCCGTTCTGCACTGGTCTGTCACGATCCTCAGTCTTGGCCTTCTTCTACCTCGTATGACGTTCTGGCTTGAGAAGTACAAAACAGACCGCACGTTTTTTGGTAGTGCCCGAATGGACCAAGGTGGCAAATGGACAATGCTGTACCCAGCAATGAAACCAATGTTTCTGGCTCTGGGCCTCGCAATTGTGGGCGGAGGCGCGATCTTCGCGGAAAACATCCCGCTTGGCGCAGGGATTTGCATTTTCGCCACCTTCGTCGGACTGTACGGTCTTGTTTACTACCGTGTCGAAAGCCTGCGGCGACTGACCGGGGCCAAATCCATCAACGGGGTCAGTTTCGCCCTAACACCCAGTGCGTTCCGGGTCTTGATGATCTATTTCCTTGGAACGCTTCTAGCCTCTGTCGCTGTGTTTATTCCCTTCATGGCCTTTGGTATTCTTCTGCTATTGGTGCAGTCTGCCGATATGTTGGCTGAACTGGGGCTTGAGGACATGATTGCGCCAGTGGCGGGGCTGGGGCGATATGCGATCATCGGGTTGAGCGTGATGATCTACTTCACAATCTTCCTGCTTTGGTCCGCGTTCACCAATGTGTTCATAACCCTACCTGTGATCCGACACTATTTCTCAAGCCTTACGCTGGCGCCAGCCTCAGCCACTTCTGACATCCGGCAACGCCCCCGCGATGAGTTTTCCGAGGCCGAGGGATTTGCCGACGCACTCGACGTGGGGGCATCACTATGACTGTGCTGCGCGTGGGGCGCGTACCTGAAACGTTTTCTGCCACTGCGACTTATTTTGATGGCTCACTCGCGGTGCCTGCGTCGATCACCCTCAAAATAGACGAAGACGCCAAAGCGCTTGTCGGCCTTTCTTCCACGGGGGCAGAAGTTCATTGGCCACTGACCGACATTCGTGAAGTTCCTGACCAAGCGGGAAGCGATCAAATGGTGCTTCAACTGGCTCATGATCCTGTTCAGCGCCTCATACTTCAGGACCATGCGATTGCGCCGCGCTTGCCGAACCGCCGTAAGCGCCCAAAAGTGACCAAGCGCGGCCCACTGATCGGTTGGGCCATGGCTGCTGTCGCGTCAGTTGCACTGATCATTTTCGTGCTGGTCCCAACAATGGCAAACCAGTTGGCACGCTTTATACCGCCCGAAGGCGAGCGCGCTTTGGGGGAGGTCACGCTGAACCAAATCCGCACTGCCTTGGATCAAACCGGGCTGAACCCGGTGCCTGTCTGCGACAATCCCGAAGGACTGGCCGCTTTGTCCAAAATGGAAATCCGGTTGCAGAACGCTCTGCCCGAGCGTCACGCTCTGACAGTTTCGGTTTTGGATCACGAGATGATTAACGCCTTCGCGTTACCCGGTAACTATATCGTTTTTTTCCAGGGCCTGATCGACAAAGCCCAAACCCCCGAGGAAGTGGCAGCAGTTTTTGCGCACGAAATTGGTCATGTCGTCAGCCGCGATCCCACTCGTCACGCGTTACGCTCTGCTGGGTCTCTCGGTGTGCTTGGCCTTCTGTTCGGTGATTTCGCGGGCGGAGCCGCTGTCCTGCTTTTGGCGGAACGTTTAATTGAGGCGCAATACAGCCAAGAGGCCGAGGCCGAAGCGGATGTATTTGCGCACGCGGCTCTGATTGAGGCGCAGATCGCGCCTTCGGCGCTCGCGACAATGTTCGAACGCTTCAGCGCGCTTGGCGGAGACACCAGCCCATTTGTGGCACATTTCCTTAGCCATCCATCCCTCGGGGACCGAATTCAATCGGCACGAGATGCGACTCCAAGCGATTTCGAAGCCGTTCCACTTTTGACCGCGCAGGAATGGCACGCCCTTCAGAACATTTGTGATTAATGCCGCGATACAGCATGGCGCAGGGCAAATACTGAAAAACGCGACGTCCGATGGCGCTAACGTGACGATTTTACCCTGTTTCCCCCGTGCGGGGTTGGGTATCCCTACCCCGGAACGAAACGTCAGAATCGCAGATTTCCCTGCGATCCCAACGAGAGGAACGCGCCCATGAAGGTCTTGGTACCTGTCAAACGCGTGATCGACTACAACGTGAAAGTTCGCGTCAAAGCGGATGGGTCCGGTGTCGATCTCGCCAACGTCAAGATGTCGATGAACCCCTTTGACGAAATCGCCGTGGAAGAGGCTATTCGTCTGAAGGAAGCGGGCAAAGCCGACGAAATCGTCGCTGTTAGCATCGGCGTCAAGCAAAGTCAGGAAACGCTCCGCACCGCTCTGGCGATGGGTGCGGACCGCGCAATTCTGGTGGTTGCGTCGGATGATGTTCACACCGATATTGAACCGCTGGCCGTCGCTAAAATCCTTGCTGCAATCGTCAAGGAAGAAGAGCCCGGACTGGTGCTTTGCGGCAAGCAGGCGATCGACAATGACATGAACGCTACCGGCCAGATGCTTTCTGCGCTCTTGGGCTGGTCGCAGGCAATGTACGCCAACAATGTCGACATCGACGGCGATCATGCTGTTGTAACCCGCGAAGTCGATGGCGGTTTGCAGACCATCAAGGTCAAGATGCCGACCATCATTTCGACGGACTTGCGCCTCAATGAACCGCGCTACGCGTCTTTGCCGAACATCATGAAGGCGAAGAAAAAGCCCTTGGATGAAAAGACAGCCGCCGATTACGGCGTTGATGTCACACCGCGCCTAGAGATCGTGAAAACCTCCGAACCCGAAGAGCGGGCAGCAGGCATCAAGGTAGGCTCGGTCGACGAGCTGGTCGCGAAACTCAAAGAAGTGGGAGCTGTATAATGGCCGTTCTTCTGATTGCTGAAATCACTGATGGCGCACTGGCGATGGACGCCACCGCCAAAACCGTGACCGCTGCCAAAGCATTGGGCGACGTGACAGTTCTGGCGGCAGGAACTTCTGCCAAGGCCGCCGCGGATGAAGCCGCAACGATCGAAGGCGTATCCAAGGTTCTGCTGGCTGAAGACGCGCTTTACGGGCATCGCCTTGCAGAACCAGTCTCGACGCTGATTGCCTCGATTGCTGGCGAATACAGCCACATCGTCGCTCCGGCGACGACTGACGCCAAAAACATCCTACCTCGCGTTGCCGCACTGCTGGACGTGATGGTGCTGACTGATGTGACAGCCGTCGTTGACGCGGACACTTTCGAACGTCCCATCTACGCAGGCAACGCGATCCAGACGGTCAAATCTTCGGATGCAACCAAAGTTATTTCGTTCCGTACATCGACCTTTGACGCAGCGCCAACCGGTGGCTCTGCTTCGGTCGAAGCCATAGCGGCGGCCGATAACCCGGGCCTGTCCGAATGGATCGAAGACAAGGTTGCGGCAAGCGACCGGCCGGAATTGACCTCGGCTGGGATCGTGGTCTCGGGTGGTCGTGGCGTGGGGTCCGAAAGCGACTTTGCCATGATCGAGAAACTGGCAGACACACTGGGCGCCGCCGTTGGTGCGTCGCGCGCTGCTGTCGACTCGGGCTTCGCCCCGAACGACTGGCAGGTTGGCCAGACCGGTAAAGTGGTTGCGCCTGATCTTTACATCGCCGTCGGCATCTCGGGTGCAATTCAGCACCTTGCGGGTATGAAGGACAGCAAGATCATTGTCGCGATCAACAAGGACGAAGAAGCGCCAATCTTCCAAGTGGCGGATTATGGCCTTGTAGCCGACCTCTTCGACGCTGTCCCCGAGCTCACCGAAAAACTCGGCTGATCAACCTGAGAACCGGATTAGACGGCGCGCCCGAAATTGGCGCGCCGTTTTCTATTACAATGCCGGGATGATCGCTTGTGCCACAGCGTCCGCGACATCCTTATGCGCTTTCGGGCCCGGCAAATGTGCTGCGCGCGACATCTCCAACGGTGGCACATCGAGGAATTCATCGGCCGCCCGCCAAACGCTCGGTAGAACCTCAATCATGCGTCGCACATGGGGCACCAGCCCATCAACCAATGCGCGCTCAAGGAACAGGTCATCGCTTGCGTCAACATTTGGCTGATCGGGTAATGCCTCTCGCGCAAACCAAAGCAGAAACACATCCCCGTTCATTTGGGAAACCAAAGTCCGCATCCGCGCTTGCCATGCGCTTTGCGCTTCGCGCGTAACCATATCAAACCGATCCGGACAGATAGCATGCAAGCGCGTCAGCAAATGGCGTGTGAAATGCACTTCGGTGAAGTCCATTTCGGGGTAGAGGGATATCAAGGACGGAGACGCCTTGAGAAACCGATCATTCCGCCTGGGATGGGTTGAATAATAGCGGTTCGACGTGTTGTGCGATCCGGTCAACTGAATCACCACAACCCGCGCATTCGCCGCTGTGGCCAAAGCCCCCGGATCGTTCAGATAGGCGTCGATGCCAGAATTTTCGACACCCAGATTGACTGCCGTACTGCCAACATGTGTTTCGACCTGTTGTGTCCACGGTCGTTCGACAAAACGGCCATATACCCCGCACCCACCTAGGCAAGCCACATAAGGCGACCGCAATGATCGTCGAGGTCCCCGAAACCAAAGTCGTGATCCACCATAGCGACATGGCGCATAATCAATACTCTGATTGCGCGTGCTGGAAATATCCATTCACCCAACCCTTTTCTTCACCCAAGGATCAACGTGAGGCGATTCGGTTCCCAAAAGGCTAAAGCTAAAAATCGACGGATCACCCTGATCCACCTTGCAGCCCCCTGTTCCACAAGTCATTGTTGCGGCGAAACGGACGGAGCATTCACATGACGGTCAATTCAATCGGCGTGGTCGGCGCTGGACAGATGGGAAACGGTATCGCCCATGTGATGTCCTTGGCCGGTTTTGATGTTGTCCTGAATGATATCAGCGAGGATGCCCTTAAGCGGGCAATCGATCTGATCTCCAAGAACATGGATCGGCAAGTGAGCCGCGAGAAAATCACGCAAGATGAACGGGATCAGGCGATGGCGCGTATTGTCATCACGCAAGATCTTCCGCAGGTCGCGCAAACCGATCTGATCATCGAAGCGGCCACCGAACAAGAAACCATCAAGCAAAAGATTTTTGACAGTCTTTTGCCGCATTTGGCCGAGAATACGATCCTGACATCGAACACCTCATCGATTTCGATTACGCGTTTGGCCAGCCGCACCGACCGTCCGGAAAAATTCATGGGTTTTCACTTCATGAACCCGGTTCCGGTGATGCAGCTTGTTGAGCTGATCCGGGGTATTGCCACGGACAAACAAACTTACGAAACCTGCCTTGGCGTGGTTGAGAAACTGGGAAAAACCGCCGCTTCTGCCGAAGATTTCCCCGCCTTCATTGTCAACCGTATACTAATGCCGATGATCAACGAGGCGGTTTACACGCTTTATGAAGGCGTAGGGAACGTGAATTCGATTGACCAGTCGATGAAGTTGGGCGCGAACCACCCGATGGGGCCTTTGGAGCTGGCTGATTTCATCGGGTTGGACACTTGCCTTGCGATCATGAACGTATTGCATGACGGGCTAGCGGACACGAAATACCGGCCTTGCCCACTTCTTACCAAATACGTCGAAGCCGGGTGGCTGGGGCGCAAAACACAGCGCGGGTTTTACGATTATCGCGGGGAAACACCGGTTCCGACGCGTTAGGGCTTTTTTCCCAAAGCCATCGTTGTTTCGCGTAGGGATGCCACGAATTCGCGGCTACGTCCTGCAAAAGCCTCGATAGCCTCGGCTGGGATCGGTTCACCCACGATCGGAGCCTGAGGTTTGCCACAGGAGTGGATAACCTCATTGATCAACAAACCCTGTCTCAACGTCGCTGACACTTGGTTCGCTATTTGATAAACGCGGGAATTCTGACCCGGGAAAAAGATCGGCACTACTGTTGCGCCGGATCGTTGGATCAGATTGGCGGTAAACGGGTTCCAAACACGCTCAACCGCAGGACCGAAATAGCTATCGCTCGACGCAACCACACCCGATGGGAACAGGGCGATCACACCTCCCTGCTTCAGGTGATCCATCGCGCGGCTACGCATCTCAAGGCTTTGTTCCCGTGCATCGTCTTCATGGGGAAACGGCACAGGGATCATGAATTCCTCAATCTCGGTGACCCCTGTCAGCAAAGATCGAGTGAGGATTTTGTAGTCGGTTCTCACGCGGCCAATCAGTTCGGCCAAAATCATCCCGTCAACCAGACCGTGCGGATGATTGGCCACCACGATCACCGGCCCATCCTTGGGGATCCTTGCTATTTGTTCCGGCGGCGTCTCAAGACGGATTTTCATCAGACCCAACGCCTGCCCCCAGAACGCTTGCCCGGTGGCCGGTCCCATCCGCTCAAAGCGGCGCACCAGACGAAGTAACGGTATCTTACCCGTCATCCACTCCATCGCGCGGATCGTCGTAGATTTCCATGGATTGGTAAATGTATTGGCGTAGCTGAGCTTGCGCTTGTCATACGGCACATCGCCCGGCGCTACTGGGCGCGCATTCGACGATGAGTGCTGATAGCTTTCAACCATATGGCAGCGTGCCGTCCTATTCCTGGTGGACCTATCCGACCTCTATGATCAGCAGCCCTCTCCAAAGCGATCGGCCACCAAGGTTTCGATTGCGGTGGCAAGGGCCTCAGCGTCAGGCCCGGAAGTCACTACCTCAATAGAGGTTCCTTTAGACGCTGCCAACATCAAAAGCCCCATGATGCTGTCGCCTGATGCGTTCAGGCCGTCTTTCCGCACCTCTGCCGTTGCGTCAAAACCTTCGACCACCTCAACCAACTTGGCGGACGCCCGAGCGTGCAATCCCTTCTCGTTGACGATTTTCAATACGCGATGTGCCGTGGCTGACATGTGCCGGGCCTCCCTAAACCCTTGTGATCAGGCGCTCTGATCCAGAGTTATGTCTTGGCTGTCAATGTATTTCCGCCCCGCATCAAGTGCAGCACGGACTGCTTCTGGCACCGATTTATCGCGGCTTTTCGCAAGTTTTATCAACATCGGCAGATTCGCGCCGTACACGATCCGGCGGTTTTCCGGCTGACAGGCGCGCAAACTCAGGTTCGACGGCGATCCCCCGAACATGTCCGTTACAATCACAACGCCGTCGCCAATATCTACCTCATCGGCAAGCGTGCAAATTTCAGTCTGCTTGGCATCGCGATTGTGATCCGCATGGATCGACACAGCAGCCATGCCCGGCTGATGGCCAACGACGTGTTCGACGGCAGAAAGATACTCCTGCGCCAAACCACCATGTGCGACGATCACGATCCCGATCACTGCACCGCTCCTCCAAGACCCGACAAGACTGAGTTGCCTGCGGGCGCCAAGCCCCGGCGCGCCAGTTCCTTGTGGCCAATTGACACCCGCCAGCCCTGCTCTGCAAGGGTCCCCGCTATTCGTTCCGTGACGACAACCGATCGGTGTTGCCCCCCGGTACACCCGATACCGATTGAAACATGTGTTTTACCTTCGCGATCAACCTCAGGCAGAAGGAACGCAAGCATGTCGTTGATCTTTGAAAGAAACGCGGGCAGGCGGCTATCCTTTGCGACGAACTCCTGAACGTCCGCGTCCAACCCGGTTTTTTCACGCAGGTCGGGCTCCCAATGCGGGTTTGAAAGGAAACGGCAATCGAACACCATATCGACACCGTGCGGGATACCGCGCTTGAAAGAAAAAGACTGCAATGCAACCGACAACTTTTGTGATGTCGTATCTGCGAACCACTGATGCAGCTCTGCTTTGAGATCGTGAGGCGACAGATGGGACGTATCGATCAGAATATCCGCCCGACTTTCGACCGGACCAAGCAGCTCTATTTCGCGCGCAATGCCGATTTCCGGTGTTTCACCCTGTGCCATGGGATGGCGACGACGGGTCTCTGAATAGCGCCGCAGCAGGATGTCTGGCCGGCAATCAAGGAAAAGCAACGTGGCATTGCCTTCGGTTTGGCGCACAAGATCGTCGTGCAACTCGAGCAAACGGGTCAGAGAAAAGTCGCGATTCCGCACATCGATCCCTAATGCCACGGGGTGCGCGGGTGGCTCTCCTTCAAAAAGACGTGGGATCATGCGCAAAGGAATGTTGTCGATCGCTTCAAAACCCAGATCTTCCAATACATTGATTGCGGTGCTCCGGCCGGCGCCGGATGGACCGGTCACCAAGACAACACGTGCTGGGGTGGGAAGGGGTGCCATATTTCTGTTTCCGCGCTCAGGGCTGCTCGTCCGCACGCCCACTGCAGCGTAAATATTGCAAAATAGCCGAAGTAAAATGCCGATTGTCTACATTGTGAAGCAATGGAAACGTTTGGGACAGGTAAGTGATGGTCCGATGCGGCGGCAGCCGTTCACTTTCCGTCTGATCCATGTCGACAACGAGGGACAGCGCGACGGGCGAACGATGGGTGGTGTGCAATAAACCGACGCCCCGTGCTTCGATTAGACCCAACAGCGGCTCGGGGCAGCTTAACAACACGCCCGTAGTGGAACCCGTCAAAATCACACGATCATCAGCCACTAGCACGCCCCCACGCGCTAGCATTTCCAGCGCAAGCGACGACTTCCCGCTCCCTGAAGCACCGACAATCAAAACCGCCCTTTCTCCGACTGCGACGGCCGTTGCGTGGAGAATGGACGTATCAGGGCCGGGCATGTCCTGATCTAAAGCGGCAAGCCGACAACAAACCGCGCACCAAGTGGTTCGGATGTCGCGTCAGCTTCGGTCGGACGGATGTTTTCCGCCCATATGACACCGCCATGCGCCTCGACGATTTGTTTTGAAATCGCCAGACCTAGGCCAGAATTATTACCGAAATCAGTCTCTGGCCGTTGCGAATAGAAGCGTTTGAAAATCTTGGTCAACGCCTCGTCCGGGATTCCCGGTCCAGTGTCCTCAACCACGATCAGAACGCGATTCTCACGTCGCCGCGCCCAAATGCGAATGGCGTCACCGTCCTCACAAAAGCTGATCGCATTGGTGATAAGATTGACAAAGACTTGTGCCAATCGGGCTTCAAGCCCATGAACATGTATTGGACGGTCGGGAAGATCTGCGATGAATTCAATACCTTGGCGTTTCGCATCATCGCCTAGGAACTGCGACAAATTCTTAAGCATTTCGAGCAGGTTGAATTCGGCCTCTTCTTCCTTGACCAGTTCACTGTCCAAGCGCGACGCGTTGGAAATGTCGCTGACGAGGCGGTCAAGCCGGCGCACATCGTGGTCAATCACATCCAGTAGACGTTCGACCTGATCGGGCCTTTTCGCCAGCCTCAGGGTTCCTACCGCCGACCGCAAAGAAGCGAGCGGGTTTTTGATTTCATGTGCAACGTCGGCTGCAAATTGTTCGTTTGCATCAATCCGGTCATAAAGCGCTGCCACCATTCCGCGCAGCGCACCTGACAAGCGCCCAATCTCATCTGGGCGCGCGGTCAAATCGGGAATACGAATCCGACCGGACGACACGTTGCGGCGATTGCGGTCCCGTCCCACTTCGGCGGCATCGGCAAGGTTCGAAATCGGATTCGAGATGGTGGAGGCCAGAACAAGACTCAGACCAATCGACACAAGCGTGGCGATTACGAACATCTGTAACACATTCTCGCGTTCAAGCCGCACCGCCGCGTCGATTTCGGGCGCATAACTGACTAAGGCAATCGTTCCAGCAACACCGCTATCGACCTCGATCGGGCTGAGGGCTGTGAAAATCGTTTCGCCTTTCGGCCCTTCGGATCGCTCAATCCGCGTAAGTGTGGGATCCGTCTCTTCAATTTGGCGGCGCAGGATGTCTTCCAGCGTCAGCGGCAGTCTGCCGTCCGCAGATTGAAAGACCGACGATACGCTGCTCCAGACTGTCAGCAGGAAATCGGAAATGACGGTTGGCTTTTCCGCAACCGAAAGTCCGTTAGCTCCGGTCGAGGCGTCGACATTTCCGACAAGAAAACGGGCCGCATCAAAGACAAATACCTGAACGCCGCGCCGTGTCTCTAGATTTTCGAGCGTTTCGGACACATCAATGCCCTCGCCCGTTCCCAGATTAACGGCGTCGGCCTGCATCACTTGCGCTTCAAACACATCCGCGATGAGTTCAACCTCGACGCGGACCGCTTCAGCCTTTTGTTCGGCCAATGTATCCCGAGACGAGTTGAGAAACAAAATGCCCGCAACCAGAAAGTTAAGGGCAACCAGATTGAACGTGATGATCTTGCGGGTCAGGGGTGACCGGTTGAGGGAAAACAGTCCACGCTTTTCGCTGCTGCTGCGCACTTCGGACTCGACAGTCCGGTCGGGGGCGATCCAATCGTCCCCGAGCACCACATCTGCGTCCTTGCGCCCGCCGTCTTTGCCGTGGGTCACACCCTCAACCAGTGCCATGGTCACTCTTCGTTGTAACGGTAACCGATCCCGTAAAGCGTTTCGATAGCCGAGAAGTCATTGTCGACCATGCGCATTTTCTTGCGCAGCCGTTTGATGTGGCTGTCGATCGTACGGTCATCAACGTAGACTTGATCATCGTAGGCCACGTCCATCAGTTGATCGCGTGATTTCACAAAACCCGGGCGTTGCGCAAGAGCTTGCAACAGCAGGAATTCTGTCACGGTCAGCGAAACATCCTGCCCTTTCCATGACACCGAATGGCGCAGCGGGTCCATGCTCAGGTTGCCCCGGACCATGAGTTTGGTCTCTTCGACTTCTACACCGCTGGCGTCTCCCGAAATGGCGTCCTGACGGCGCAGAAGCGCGCGAATCCGCTCGACCAAAAGGCGCTGCGAAAACGGCTTCTTGACGTAGTCATCTGCGCCCATTCTGAGCCCCAAAACCTCGTCTATCTCGTCATCTTTGGATGTCAGAAAGATGACAGGCATTTTCGACTTCTGACGCACCCGCTGCAACAGGTCCATGCCATCCATCCGTGGCATTTTGATATCAAAGACGGCCATATCCGGCATTTTCTTGTTGAATGCGTCCAACGCGGCCTGTCCGTCGTTGTATGTCTCGACTTCAAATCCCTCGGCTTCAAGGGTGATCGCGACCGATGTCAGGATATTCCTGTCATCGTCCACAAGGGCGATTTTCGACATGGAGTGTGTTCCTTGTACTGCTCTCAATTATGTTTTTTCCGCCATTATGTGTCTTTTTTCCGTTTGCGCCAACTCAAATATGCGAATCACTTGGATGCGACGGTCATATTGAGACGGAAAATCCCTTACGGATGGCTAATTTGCATCACACCGCTCGGCGGAGAGCGGCCATGGTTGCGCTAAACCCGTATTGGTTGCGCTAACTGCGTGATTGCGTCCTGTTCAGTTTTGGAAACGACATGCTAAGAGGCAGACATCTCCGGCGCACTGCCGTGAGTGGGACGCGACCTCTTCGTCCCTCTTCAATACCGCCGCACGACGCGCGGCTACAGGAGCTTGGCAAATGACATTTGGACGGGTGAACCCGGAATTCCGGCTTGAAGATCAACAGATCAACGGGCTTGGTAATGTCTATTACAACCTCACAGAGCCTGCTCTGATCGAAGCGGCGCTGAAGCGCGGCGAAGGCACTCTGGGCAATGGTGGAGCGTTTCTTGTCACCACCGGAAAATTCACCGGCCGATCCCCCAAAGACAAGCACGTCGTCAAGACCGACAGCGTCGCTGACACGATCTGGTGGGAAAACAACGCACCCATGTCGTCCGAAGGCTTTGACGCGCTTTATGCCGACATGCTCGAGCATATGAAGGGGCGAGAGTATTTCGTGCAAGACCTCGTTGGCGGTGCTGACCCCAAGCATTCCATCGACGTGCGCTTCGTTCAGGAACTCGCGTGGCACAACCTCTTCATCCGTCACATGATGCGCCGCCCCGAGCGTGAAGACCTTGATAGCTTCACGGCTGATTTCACGGTCATCAACTGCCCGTCTTTCCAGGCAGACCCAAAGAAACATAATTGCCGATCCGAGACTGTGATCGCGATGAACTTTGACAAGAAACTCATCCTGATCGGTGGCACCGAATATGCAGGCGAAAACAAGAAATCCATTTTCTCGCTGCTGAACTACCTGCTGCCGGAAAAGGGCATCATGCCGATGCACTGCTCGGCCAATCACGCTGTCGGCAACCCGGTCGACACAGCGATCTTCTTTGGCCTTTCGGGCACCGGAAAGACGACGTTGTCTGCAGATCCAAACCGCGTTCTGATCGGGGACGACGAACACGGCTGGTCAGATCGGGGCACCTTCAACTTTGAAGGTGGTTGCTACGCCAAGACGATCAATCTTTCGGCCGAAGCAGAACCCGAGATTTACGCAACGACCACCAAATTCGGTACCGTGATTGAAAACATGGTGTTTGACCCCGAAACCTTTGAGCTTGATTTCAAAGACGACAGCCTGACTGCTAACATGCGCTGCGCTTATCCACTGGAATACATCTCGAACGCATCAGAAAGCGCGCTTGGTGGGCATCCGAAGAATATTATCATGCTGACCTGCGACGCGTTCGGCGTCCTGCCTCCGATCTCGCGCCTGACACCAGCGCAGGCGATGTACCACTTCCTGTCAGGTTTCACCTCCAAGGTAGCCGGAACCGAGCGTGGCGTGACCGAACCGGAACCTACGTTCTCGACCTGCTTCGGCGCACCGTTCATGCCGCGTCGCCCTGAGGTCTATGGCAACCTTCTGCGCGAAAAGATCGCCTCGCATGGCGCGACCTGCTGGCTGGTGAACACAGGCTGGACGGGAGGCGCCTACGGCTCTGGTCAGCGGATGCCGATCAAAGCGACCCGCGCGCTTCTGACTGCAGCGCTCGATGGTAGTCTGGCCGAGGCCGAGTTCCGCAAAGACCCCAACTTCGGCTTTGAAGTCCCAGTAAAAGTCGAAGGCGTGCCGGACATGCTGCTCGACCCGCGCCGGACATGGAACGACAAAGAGGGATATGACGCCCAAGCGGCTAAACTGGTTCAGATGTTTGCCGACAACTTTGCACAATATGTCCCGTTCATCGACGATGACGTGAAAGCGGCCGCCATCGGCTAAGTTACCTGCGTCGAAAGGCGCTTGGAAATAAAGGGGCGAGCGCACCATACTTCGGTGCACTCGCCCTTTTTTGTTTCTGCAGCTGCATCGCAGCTAGCGCCGCACGGCAGCAAATCAATACGAAATATTGGAACAAATTAGAGGCTAATTGGGTATTTTTGTTGCGCTGCACCTGCAAAGTAGATATCCAGCGGCAAAGCTGAAAAGGACACGATTCATGGCCCATGACGGACAAGACCTGACCCTGACCACCGAAACAATCCTGCCCGACCTTCTGACACTGACAGGCGCGGCAATCGAACCGGTGAATGCAATCCTAGAGTTGGCTAAGGCAAGCGTGCGCGACATGGTTCAGTCAGATGGTCGCGTATCCGGCGCCCTGATCGAAGAAAACCAGACCGCGGCACATGGGTTTGCTTGGCTGGCGACTTATGTAGAATCGCTGCGCCAGATGCAGGGTTGGGCAGAACGTCTGACTGCTGATGGCAAATTCGGTGAGGTCGAACAACTGATCCACCAGATCGCATTTGGTGAATACCTCTGGCAGATCTACGGTGGCATTCAGATGAACCAAGGCGAGATGGTTCGCCTTCAGGACATTGGCCTCAGTCAAGATGACATGCGCGTTCTAATGACGCCCGAGGTCATGCAACTGACCCAAAGCGGAAACACTCAAGCGGCCCGTGTTCGCCTAGTAGAGCTGATGCAGGAACGCAGCGCGGAACTGACCGTCGGCGCATGCGGGCTCGATGAAGAGCTTGATATGATCCGCGAGCAATTCCGCCGCTTCTCGCTCGATAAAGTGGAACCCTACGCGCACGAATGGCACCTCAAGGATGAGCTCATCCCGATGGAAATCATCGACGAGCTGGCTGAAATGGGCGTGTTCGGCCTCACCATCCCCGAAGAACATGGCGGTTTTGGCCTGACCAAGAACTCCATGTGCGTGGTCTCCGAAGAACTCTCGCGCGGCTATATCGGCGTAGGCTCACTTGGCACCCGTTTCGAGATTGCAGCCGAGCTGGTGATCGCGGGCGGGACTGACGAACAAAAAGCCAAATGGCTGCCAGGCTTCGCTTCCGGTGAAATCCTTCCTACGGCCGTTTTCACCGAACCGAACACCGGCTCCGACCTCGGATCGCTGCGCACCAAAGCCGTCAAAGACGAAAATGGCGATTGGGTCATCAACGGCAACAAGACGTGGATCACCCATGCCGCCCGGACTCATGTGATGACCGTTCTGGCCCGCACTGTTCCCGACACAACGGACTACCGTGGATTGTCAATGTTCCTTGCCGAAAAGACCCCCGGCACCGACGAAGCGCCTTGGCAAGACCCCGGCATTTCGGGTGGCGAGATCGAAGTCCTCGGCTATCGTGGCATGAAGGAATACACGCTCAACTTCGACGACTTCAAAGTGAAGGGCGAGAACCTACTCGGCATGGAAGAGGGTAAAGGCTTCAAACAACTCATGGAGACGTTTGAGTCGGCCCGCATCCAGACCGCCGCCCGCGCGATTGGCGTTGCGCAATCCGCGCTAGACGAAGGCATGAAGTATGCGCAGGACCGCAAGCAGTTCGGCAAATCGCTGATCCACTTCCCACGCGTCGCGTCAAAACTGGCAATGATGGCGGTCGAGATCATGATCGCGCGTCAGCTCACATACTTCTCAGCCCGTGAAAAAGACGAAGGCCGCCGCTGCGACCTCGAAGCAGGGATGGCAAAGCTGCTTGGCGCTCGCGTGGCATGGGCTGCCGCAGACAACGCGTTGCAAATCCATGGCGGCAACGGTTTCGCGCTGGAATACAAAATCAGCCGCATCCTGTGTGACGCGCGCATCCTGAACATCTTTGAAGGGGCTGCCGAAATTCAGGCGCAGGTCATCGCGCGGCGCCTACTGGGGTAAAGCAACTCAAGAAAAAATCAAACCAAGGCCGGGCATTTTGTCCGGCCTTCTTTTTTGAGCAACCTCCAACTCCTCTGATCTGCATCAAGGACTGCGAAGCGCTTGAATGCTCTTGCACACCCAACACATCGCAGGAGCACGATATGAGCTGGAAAACCAAACTCAACGACACCAAGGCGCAGTTGAAATCCCTCAACGCGACAATCCCCGATACAACCGCCGCCTTTGGTGGCTTGGGAAAAACGGTCAAAAAAGACGCCGCCCTGACCTTTAAGGAAAAGGAATACGTGGCCTTGGGCATTGCCGTTGCCACGCGATGCGAACCGTGCATCCTTTTCCACACCGAGGCATTAATCCGTCTAGGTGCAACACGCGAGGAGGTGTCTGAGGTGCTGGCAACGTGCATCCAGATGGGCGGTGGGCCTGGCCTGATGTATGCCGGTAAGGCATTGGAAGTTTTCGACGAACTCGCGGCCTAAGCCTGCGACACTTTGGGGGGATGTAGATTAGGAATCTTGGCAATACATATTCCAAATAATTAATATGTATGAGGTCATCATGTCTAAATCCCCCTTCATTCTTGCCTTGCTGCTCGCAGCGACAACAGCAACAGCCCAGCAAGGCGTGCCCGGAGGGCATTTCGTCGAAAACTGGGATTTGGACGGTGATGGTGAGGTAACCCTCGCCGAAGCCACGGAACGTCGCGGTGACGTGTTCATGACCTTCGATGCCGATGAAAATGGCATGCTCACCAGCGAAGAGCACGACCTCTTTGACGAAGCGCGTGAGCTCGACATGGCGGAAAACGGCGAAGGCCATGGCACCGGGAAACGCAACCCTGCGAATGGTATGCTGCGCGAAGTGACGGACGCCAATGGCGATGGAAACGTCACCCGCGAAGAATTTCTGGATGCCGTCCCGGCGTGGTTCGCTGGTATGGATCGCAACGGCGACAAAGTTGTCACCACAGCAGATTTCGGCCGAGGGTAAAGCTTGCCGCCTGACATCGGCATTTTTCCGTCAACGAAAAAACCGGACGCGTTGACGCGTCCGGGTCCACGCAGATCAGCCGTCGATGCGGATGACTTCGTTTTTGGGATCATACGGGCTGTCTTCCACAACTGCAGCATCCCATAACTGGTCGAACATCTTGACCTTAAGCTTTGTCCCAGGCACCGCTAGTTCGGGCTTCACATAGCCCATTCCGATGGATTTCCCGAACGCCACCGAATAACCGCCCGACGTCAGACGGCCAACGCGGGTATCTCCATCATAAAGCGCCTCCCGGCCCCACGGATCGGCATCGTCCGGCCCATCGATCAGCAGCGTGCAGCACTTGGAGCGCACGCCGGTCTTTTCCAGCGCGGCCTTCCCGTGGAACTCCTTGCTCAGATCGACAAACCGCGGCAGATCGGCTTCCAAGGGCGTCGCATCACGGCCCAGTTCGTTCCCGAAGGCACGGTAGGACTTTTCCTGACGCAGCCAGTTCTGGGCCCGCGCACCCACCAGCTTCATATCGTGCTTGGCACCCGCTGCCATCAATTGATCCCACAGGTAGTTCTGCATCTCGATCGGGTGATGCAATTCCCAGCCCAACTCACCGGTATAGGCCACACGTATCGCGCGCACTGGGCACATGCCCAGTTCGATGTCGCGACAGGTCAGCCAAGGGAAGCGCTTATTGCCCAGAACGGTTTCGGGATCGGCGTCCTTGACGATCTCATTTAGCACGTCGCGCGACTTTGGCCCTGCGATGGCGAAGACCCCCCATTGCGTGGTCACGTCCTGAATTTCGACATAGCCGAATTCGCCTGCTTTATCCTCGGCCGCCTTGCGCAGGTAATCTGCGTCATAAGCCGTCCACGCTCCTGCCGACACGAGGTAGTATTCATTCTCGCCCACCCGAACGATCGTGTATTCCGTGCGTGTCGTACCGTGATCGGTCAGCGCATAGGTCAGGTTGATACGGCCGATCTTGGGCAGTTTGTTGCAGGTGAACCAGTCAAGAAACTCGGTCGCGCCCGGTCCTTTGACGAGGTGCTTCGTAAATGCCGTCGCGTCGATCAGGCCAACACCTTCGCGGATCGCCTTAGCCTCTTCGACGGCATACTGCCACCAGCCGCCGCGCTTGAACGATCGCGCGTCGTGATCAAAGATCTCATCCGCATCCAGCGGCCCATAATAGTTGGGACGTTCCCAACCATTCACACAGCCAAATTGCGCGCCCAGCGCTTTTTGGCGGTCATACGCCGGGGCCGTCCGTAGTGGACGGCAGGCAGGCCGCTCTTCGTCCGGGTGGTGCAGGATATAGACGTGCTCATACGCTTCTTCGTTCTTGCGCGCGGCGTATTCAGTGGTCATCCAAGACCCGTAGCGTTTGGGGTCAAGAGAGGCCATGTCGATCTCGGCCTCGCCCTCAACCATCAACTGTGCAAGGTAATAACCGGTGCCACCTGCGGCCGTGATACCAAACGAGAACCCTTCAGCCAGCCACATGTTGCGCAGGCCCGGAGCAGGACCGACAAGTGGATTGCCATCGGGTGTGTAGCATATTGGGCCGTTGAAATCGTCTTTAAGACCAACCGTTTCCGACGACGGAATCCGGTGAATCATGCTCATATACTCTTCTTCAATACGGTCCAAATCCAGCGGGAACAGGTCGGCCCGGAAACTGTCGGGGACGCCATACTCGAACCGCGCAGGGGCGTTGCGCTCGTATGGGCCAAGAATCCAGCCGCCACGCTCTTCGCGCACGTACCATTTCGCGTCCGCATCACGCAGCACTGGATGTTCACCGTTCGTCTTGCGCCATTCCACCAGCGCAGGATCTGGCTCAGTCACGATGAACTGGTGTTCAACTGGGATTGCAGGAATCTTCAGCTTTAAAAGTTTTGCCGTCCGCTGTGGGTGGTTGCCGGTTGCAGTCACAACATGTTCGGCATGAATGACGATCTGCTCGTCCGACGGCACAAGGTTGCCGCCTTTTTCCACCATCTTGGTGCAGGTCACATCCCAATGATCACCCGTCCAGTGGAACGCGTCCGCTTGCCACTTGCGTTCGATCATCACACCGCGCTGACGGGCACCTTTGGCCATCGCCATAGTGACATCAGCGGGGTTAATGTAGCCATCAGTCGGATGATAGATCGCGCCGACCAGATCGTCGCAATTCAGCAGCGGATACCGCTCTTTGATCTGCGAAGGCTTGAGCCATTCGTACGGCACATCACAGGTTTCCGCCGTGGTGGCGTAAACCATGTATTCATCCATCCGCGCTTGTGTCTGAGCCATCCGCAGGTTGCCGACAACCGAGAACCCGGCATTCAGCCCGGTTTCTTCCTCAAGCGTCTTGTAGAACTTGATCGAGTAGTCGTGAATGTGGGTCGTGGCGTAGGACATGTTGAAATACGGCAGCAAACCCGCCGCATGCCACGTCGACCCCGACGTCAACTCATCCCGTTCCAGCAGCATCACATCGTCCCAGCCAGCGCGGGCGAGGTGATAGGCAATTGAGGTGCCGACAGCGCCGCCACCGACAACCAAAGCTTTGACATGCGTTTTCATGGGTCTTCACTCCAAGGCGTTCGACCCAGTGAATACCGTCACAGCGAACGCGCCGCCAAACCGCGCCGACACGTTGCAGTAGGAAAACGACGCGCAGTCGCTTACTCTGGTTATTGGAGGACGCGAGCGCGCGGGTAAAGAGACACTTCAGGCGCAAGCAATGTGCTTGCCGAGGCCAGAACTACTGTTTCTGCGATTTGCGTGGCCGAACCAGATGTCGCATGCAACGGATCCGTGAAACGCTCTGGCAAACTAATTCCGACTTTGGCGAGCAAACCCGTTTCGTCGATCAAGACAACACCGCGCTTCGTGCCGGCCACCACCATGTCGAGTATCGAGAACGCAAACTCTGCTTCCGCGCCGTACCGGTCCATCACTGAAATTTTATATTCTTCGAAAGAATATTCGTAGTCGGCCACCTTGGCCTGATGCGTGTAATCCCATGTTCCAACTACGCCGCACAATCCTGCAGCGTAGAACCCAAGCATGAAGACACTTTTTAACAACTTACCAATCATTCGAACCCCAAGCAGACTTGCGGCGATTGTGGGTCTGAAACGTGCTTGGACTGCGACACAATCGTGGAGTTTTGGGGGCAAGTGACCAAAAGCTGTTTCCGATTCGGCGAAAATCGATCCGGGTAGCAACTATTTGCGCCGGCCTTAGATCAGACCCGCTTTTTGAGCCTTCGGGTGTCTGCCAAAGACGTTAAAGTGCGCCTGTGGCAGATTCACGCTGGGTAGGCGCGTTCTGGCCCTTTCGCACCTTTCAAACCACACCTATAAGACCCTCGGCTTACGACCGTGAGAGTCGTCGGCCTAAGAGTTATTGGCGCGGGGCAAATCGCAAATGTTTGGACTGGACAAACTGTTGGGCATGTTTTCGTCGGACATGGCCATCGACCTTGGAACAGCGAATACGCTGGTCTACGTCAAAGGGCGCGGCGTCGTCCTGTCCGAACCCTCGGTTGTGGCCTACCACATCAAGGACGGGCAGAAAAAAGTCCTCGCAGTTGGTGAAGACGCCAAGCTGATGCTGGGCCGGACACCTGGCAGCATCGAGGCGATCCGCCCGATGCGCGAAGGGGTCATTGCAGACTTCGATGTGGCCGAAGAAATGATCAAGCACTTCATCCGCAAGGTTCACAAGCGCTCGACCTTTTCCAAGCCCAAGATCATCGTCTGCGTCCCGCACGGCGCAACACCCGTCGAAAAACGCGCGATCCGTCAGTCGGTTCTGTCTGCCGGTGCGCGCAAGGCAGGCCTCATCGCCGAACCCATAGCCGCTGCTATTGGCGCAGGGATGCCGATCACCGATCCCACTGGCAACATGGTTGTCGACATCGGCGGCGGGACGACCGAAGTCGCGGTTCTGTCACTGGGCGACATCGTTTATGCGCGGTCGGTCCGCGTCGGTGGCGACCGCATGGATGAGGCAATCATCAACTACCTGCGCCGCCAGCAAAACCTTCTTGTCGGCGAATCGACCGCCGAACGGATCAAAACATCTATCGGGACAGCCCGTATGCCCGATGACGGGCGCGGCACCTCGATGATGATCCGGGGGCGTGATCTTTTGAACGGCGTGCCCAAGGAAACCGAAATCAGCCAGGCCCAAGTCGCCGAAGCCCTATCCGAACCCGTGCAGGCCATCTGCGAGGCTGTGATGACAGCGCTTGAAGCCACTCCGCCAGATCTCGCGGCCGACATCGTCGATCGGGGCGTAATGCTGACCGGCGGTGGTGCGCTCTTGGGGGATTTGGATCTGGCGCTGCGTGAACAGACCGGACTGGCCGTGTCTATCGCAGATGAAAGCCTCAACTGTGTGGCCCTAGGAACTGGCAAGGCACTGGAATACGAAAAACAGTTACGCCACGCGATTGATTACGACAGCTGATCTGACCACCCAATTGTCCCAAGATATGGTAAGAGTGCGCGCAACCTGATCCGAAAACCGGTTCCCTTTTTTCGGGTTGCGCTTGGAAAGGGAAGTTTTGGCGAAGAACGGCACCAACAGCGAAGACTACACAACCCCGCTACGGAGGCTTCTGCTTGCGGTCGTTATCCTGTGTCTACTTGGCCTGTTCTTCATCTGGCGCATCGACAGCCCGCGTGTCGAACGGTTTCGTGCCGCCGTGATCGACACGGTCATGCCCAGTTTTGACTGGGCGATGGCCCCGGTTACCGCGACCGTGAACATCGTCCGCGATTTCCGCAGCTATCAGCGCATCTACGAACAGAATCAGGAACTGCGCCGCGAATTGCGCCAGATGACCGCGTGGAAAGAAGCTGCGCTTCAGCTCGAACAGGAAAACGCCAAGCTGCGCGACCTGAACAATGTACGCCTTGATCCTCGTCTGACTTACATCACCGGTGTGGTGCTGGCTGACTCCGGATCGCCCTTCCGCCAATCTGTTCTGATCAATGTCGGATCACGTGATGGGATTGTTGACGGCTGGGCAACAATGGATGGCACTGGCCTTGTTGGGCGCATTTCGGGGGTCGGGCCAAACACCAGCCGCGTGATCATGCTTACCGACGCGACCAGCCGCATCCCCGCAACCATCCAACCCTCGGGGCAGCGTGCATTGATTGTTGGCGACAACACCTCCGCCCCACCTATCGACTTTCTGGAAAACCCCGATCAGGTTCGCCCCGGCGATCGCATTGTAACCTCTGGCGATGGCGATGTATTCCCACCTGGCCTGTTGATTGGACAAGTCGCCCAAGACCCCGGTGGGCGCCTTCGCACAAGGCTGGCCGCAGACTATGAACGGCTCGAATTCCTACGCGTTCTGCGTGATCACGGCGCGCGCCGCGTATCAACCCCATCCGCGCTTATCCTTCCGGAAACACCCCCCGGCATCACGGATGCCGCCGCAGCAGAGCCTGAACAGTGATGGATTCGGGCGCTCTGCAAATCTGGGGTATGCGCGTGCTGTTCATTCTGTTGACGCTGCTAATCCTGTTTTTCCACCTCTTGCCGCTCAATCCAGCCCCAAGCCAATGGGCCGGTCCCGACGTCTTGGTTGCGATGGTCTTTGCATGGGCGGTGCGTCGACCCGAATACGTACCGATCCTTCTGGTTGCGGGGGTCATGTTGCTGGCCGACATGATGCTGCAGCGCCCACCCGGCCTCTGGTCGGTTTTGGTGGTTTGCGCGGTAGAATGGCTCAAATCTCGTGAAAGACGTCAGCGGGAAACGACTTTTGTTCTTGAATGGCTCACCTTCGCGGGTACCCTGATTGTGATTACAATCCTCTATCGCACGGTGATGATGGTCCTTATCCTGGCACCTGGCACGATAACTCTGAGCTTTGTTCAGGTGCTGATGACAATAGTCATCTATCCGGCTGTGGTGGGCGTATCCTTTTTCTTGTTCGGTGTGCGCAGAGCCGCCCCCGGAGACATGGATAGGTTGGGACGAACGATATGAGAAGAGCGCCAAAGGATACTGCGGAAAGCGCCCGCAAGATCTCGCGTCGCGGGCTTTTTCTTGGTGGCGTCCAGCTTGCCTTTGCCGGGGCATTAGGCCTGCGGATGCAGCACCTGCAGGTCGATCAGGCGGATGAATTCCGTCTGCTCGCCGAAGAGAACCGCATCAATATCCGGCTGATCCCTCCCACGCGCGGACAAATCTTTGATCGTAATGGCGTCATTCTTGCCGGCAATGAACCGTCTTATCGCATCACGATGGTCAAAGAAGACTCCGGCAATGTCGACGAGGTGATCGCACGCCTTTCCGCGCTCGTCGAACTTGACGAGGACGAGTTGAACCGCGCTCTGACGGAAATGCAGCGCAGCGCACCGTTTTTGCCCGTCACCGTGGCTGAACGCGTCACATGGGAGGACATCAGCCGCGTCGCTGTAAACGCTCCAGCCCTGCCCGGCGTCACTCCCGAAGTTGGTCTGTCACGCATTTATCCGCGCCGAGGCGATTTCGCCCATGTGGTTGGCTATGTCGGCCCGGTGAGTGAACGCGATCTTGCCCGCTACGAAACCCCTGATCCAGTGCTTCGCATTCCCCGCTTCCAGATCGGCAAGGTCGGGGTCGAAGCGCGTCACGAAGAAGCGCTGCGCGGTCGCGCCGGGGCCAAACGGGTAGAGGTCAACGCGGTGGGGCGTGTCATGCGCGAACTCGACCGCCGCGAAGGTACGCCCGGCGCTGACATGCAACTCACTGTCGACAGCAAGCTGCAAAGCTACATTCAAGCCCGCCTTGGCGAAGAAAGCGCGTCGGTTGTCGTCATGGATGTGACCAACGGCGATCTTCTGGGGATTGCTTCTTCGCCTTCTTACGATCCGAACAAATTTGTTCGTGGCATCTCTATCTCGGATTTTGGCGAGTTGCGCGACAACGACCACCGCCCACTTGCTTCGAAAACCGTGCAGGATGCCTATCCGCCGGGATCGACCTTCAAGATGGTGACCGCGCTGGCGGCAATGGATGCCGGTGTCGTCGCCCCTGACGAAACCGTTTGGTGCCCCGGGCACATGGAAGTCGGAGGCCGTCGCTTTCACTGCTGGAAACGCGCAGGCCACGGCCACATGAACCTCGAACAATCTCTGCGCGAAAGCTGTGACGTCTATTACTACGACCTCGCGCTTAAGGTCGGGATCGAGCGGATCGCGGAAACTGCGCGGCGGCTTGGGTTAGGACATGCCTTTGGCATCGGCATGTCGGCCGTCACCGAGGGTCTTGTACCAAACAAAGAATGGAAACAACGCGAGCGCGGGTCGGGCTGGGTGATTGGTGACACCGTAAACGCCTCGATCGGACAGGGCTTTGTGCTCAGTTCTCCCTTGCAGCTCGCCGTTATGTCCGCGCGACTTGCCACTGGAAAAGAAGTGACACCGCGTCTGGTACGCCGGGTCGGCGGAATTGAAACCGCCCAAGATGCAGAACGTGATCTGGGTTTCAACGAAAACCATCTCCGCCAAATCCGGCGCGCCATGTTCGCGGTCAGCAATAACCGTCGTGGCACCGCCTACGGGTCACGTATCATCGACGAAACATTCCGCATGGCAGGAAAGACTGGCACCAGTCAGGTTCGCAACATTACAACGGCTGAACGCGCCCGTGGCGTCACGCGTAACGAAGACCTGCCTTGGAACCGGCGCGACCATGCGCTGTTCGTCAATTACGCCCCTTACGAGGCACCTAAAATCGCCGTTTCGGTTGTCGTTGAACATGGCGGAGGCGGGTCCGCAGCAGCCGCTCCCATAGCCCGAGACGTGACCCTGCAAGCGCTCTATGGCGAAGACCCACCGCTGAACGCCTACCCGTCCAAGGACCGTGAACGCATCCGATCGCAACAGGAACGCCTGCAACAGGTTCTAAGCGAAAATGACCCGGATGGCCGGAGCCGCGCATGAGCTATCTTGAGTATACCGTCAAAACCGTCCCAGCCGGGTGGCGCAAGATGCTCTTTATCAACTGGCCTCTTGTCATTCTCTTGACCGCAATCGCGGGCGTGGGTCTTTTGATGCTATACTCCGTGGCAGGTGGCTCGATGACACCTTGGGCCGAACCTCAGATGAAACGCTATGCGCTTGGACTCACCGTGATGTTCATCGTCGCGATGGTCCCGATCTGGTTCTGGCGCAACATGTCGGTGATGGCGTACATCGTTGCACTTGCGCTTCTGGTTGCGGTCGAATTCTTCGGTAGCGTCGGCATGGGCGCGCAACGGTGGATTGACCTTGGTTTCATGCGGTTGCAGCCCTCAGAACTGATGAAAATCGCCATGGTGATGATCTTGGCCGCCTATTACGACTGGCTACCGATCAAGAAAACCTCGCACCCCTTTTGGGTTCTGGTGCCGGTGTTCCTAATTCTTCTGCCGACGTTCTTGGTTCTGACCCAGCCTGACCTTGGCACAGCCATCCTGCTGGTCGCCGGTGGCGGTTTGATGATGTTCCTCGCTGGCGTGCACTGGGCCTATTTTGCAACCGTGATCGCGGCAGGCGTTGGCGGCATTTATGCGGTATTTCTCAGCCGAGGCACCGAATGGCAGTTGCTCAAGGACTACCAGTTCCGCCGCATCGACACCTTCCTTGATCCCTCCTCCGATCCGTTGGGCGCAGGCTATCACATCACACAGGCGAAGATCGCGATGGGGTCTGGCGGCTGGACCGGGCGCGGCTTTATGCAAGGCACGCAATCGCGGCTGAACTTCCTGCCGGAAAAACACACCGACTTCATCTTCAACACTTTGGCCGAAGAATTCGGCTTCATCGGCGGCATCTCATTGCTGATCCTGTACGTCCTGATCCTCGTTTTCTGCATCGTCTCGGCGCTGCAAAACCGTGACCGCTACTCCTCGCTTTTGATCCTCGGAATCGGCGTGACCTTCTTCCTGTTCTTCGCCGTCAACATGTCGATGGTCATGGGCCTTGCCCCGGTGGTCGGCGTGCCGCTGCCGCTGGTAAGTTATGGCGGCTCGGCCATGTTGGTCTTGATGCTCGCGTTTGGCTTGGTACAGAGCGCACATATCCACCGACCGAGGTAAGCCATGCCGACAAACGTCCTCTTCGCCGCCCACGAAAAACGCTGGGCGCAGTACGAAGCCCCTTTGCGCACCGCGCTGGACGCGATTGGCGTCGACTATACGCTTGCCACCGAATTACCCCCGGCCGATGTGGACTACATCGTCTACGCCCCAAACTCGCCGGTACAGAACTTTACCCCCTACACGCGACTTAAAGCAGTTCTGAACCTCTGGGCAGGTGTCGAAGACGCTGTCGGCAACCCAACTCTTAAAGTGCCCTACGCCCGCATGGTCGATGACGAAGGCCTGACTCAAGGCATGGTCGAATGGGTCACTGGCCACACCCTGCGCCACCATCTGGGCATGGACGCGCATATCGTGAATCCGGATCACGCATGGGTGCCCGATGCTCCGCCAGTGGCAGCGGATCGCCCGGTCGGCATCCTCGGCCTTGGTGAATTGGGCAGCGCCTGCGGTCAGGCCATTGCGGGGCTTGGCTTTCCGGTCAGTGGCTGGGCGCGCAGCCAGAAAAAGATCGACGGCATCACCTGCCACACCGGCACCGACGGATTAAACACAGTCCTGCGTCAGTCGCAGATCTTGATCCTGCTGCTGCCCAGCACCGCAGCCACCGAAAACACGCTCAACGCCGAAACACTGGCGATGCTGCCCAAGGGCGCGTTCATCATCAATCCGGGACGGGGGCCATTGATCGACGATGACGCCCTTCTTGCCGCGCTCGACAGTGGCCAGATCGGTCACGCCACGCTTGACGTGTTTCGCGTTGAACCCTTGCCGCAGGATCACCCTTTCTGGGGACACCCCAAAGTGACGGTCACGCCGCACATCGCCTCCGAAACCCGCGCGCCCAACGCGTCGCGTGCAATAGCCGAGAATATCCGCCGTGGCGAAGCAGGTGAGCCGTTCTTGTATCTTGTGGATCGGGACGCCGGGTACTAAGCCCTGCGCAACTTGTCAGGAGCTGCCGCCATGAAATTTGACCGTTCGGTAAAAATCGCCCCGTCCATCCTCTCTGCGGATTTCGCC
>JANSYF010000003.1 GCA_024742575.1 Paracoccaceae bacterium
GCTCGAAGATCGCCCGCCGACACGTCTTTCCGTGTGATTTCAACTGCCATCAAAGCCTCCATCGTTTGAAGACAGTGATTCAGATTTTTCTGCAGAAGGGAATCCTCTGCGAGTCAAACAATCAGGCCGTTGGTATCATACCCAAGCAACGTAGCGCTGCCAATTTGGTTGCAACGCCAGCGCAAAATGTTTTCGATTTTGACACACCAAAACGAAACAGGCCGGGCATAGAACCCGGCCTGTCGTTTCAACAAATCACTGATGCGCCTGCGGCGCAGTTGTTACTCTGCCGCCTCGGCGTAATCCTCCATCGGCGGACAGGTGCAGATCAGGTGCCTGTCGCCATAGGCGTTGTCGACCCGGTTAACAGGCGGCCAGTACTTGTCGACCCGGAACGCACCTTTGGGGAAACAGCCCTGTTCACGGCTATAGGGCCGGTCCCAGTCGCGCACGAGATCTTCCATCGTATGCGGCGCAAGCTTGAGCGGATTGACCTCGCGGTCCATCTCGCCCGCTTCGATCTCGCGGATCTCCTCGCGGATCGCCAGCATCGCATCGCAAAATCGGTCCAACTCGGCCTTCGTCTCCGACTCGGTCGGTTCCACCATCAACGTGCCTGCAACAGGCCAACTCATCGTCGGCGCGTGGAAGCCCGCATCCATCAAACGTTTCGCGATATCTTCGACAGTGACCCCAGCGGTTTTCTCGAACGGACGTACGTCTAGAATACACTCATGTGCCACACGCCCCTTTTCCCCACGATAAAGCACGTCAAACGCCCCCTCGAGCCGTGTCGCGATATAGTTCGCGTTCAGGATCGCAACGCGCGTCGCCTGCGTCAGACCCTCGCCCCCCATCATCAGGCAATAGGCCCACGAGATCGGCAAGAGCGACGGCGACCCGAATGGCGCCGCACTAACCGCGCCTTCACCAGACACCGGATCACCCGGCAGGTGCGGAATCAGGTGCGCCTTCACACCAATCGGCCCCATGCCCGGCCCACCGCCACCATGCGGAATGCAGAACGTCTTGTGCAGGTTCAGGTGGCTCACATCACCACCCAAATCACCAGGCCGCGACAGACCCACCATGGCGTTCATGTTGGCCCCGTCGATATAGACCTGACCGCCATGCTCATGGGTGATCGCGCACACGTCCTTGACCGTGCCTTCGAACACGCCATGGGTCGACGGATAAGTGATCATCGTCCCGGCAAGGTTCTCGGAATGCTGTTCCGCCTTGGCGCGGAAATCATCAAGGTCGATAGAACCGTTGGCATCGCATTTCACCGGCACGACTTTCCAGCCAACCATCTGGGCCGAGGCTGGGTTGGTTCCATGCGCGTTGACCGGGATCAGGCAAATGTTCCGATGCCCCTGCCCGTTTGCGCTGTGGTAGCCTGCAATCGATAAAAGCCCCGCATACTCCCCCTGCGCACCAGAGTTCGGCTGCATTGAAATCGCGTCATATCCGGTGATCGTGCACAGCTTGGCGTTCAGATCCCCGATCAGCGCATGATACCCACGCACCTGATCATTGGGCACATACGGATGAATATCGGCGAACTCGCGCCAACTCACCGGCATCATCTCGGCCGCTGAATTGAGCTTCATCGTGCACGACCCAAGCGGGATCATCGCGCGGTCAAGCGCCAGATCGCGGTCCGCAAGACGGCGCATGTAGCGCATCATCTCGGTCTCGGCCCGGTTCATGTGGAAAACGTCATGCTGCAAATACTCTGAGGTGCGGATCAAACCATCCGGCAAGCGGTAGTCCGGCGTCAGATTATCGTCGTTCTTGAGCAAACCAAAGGCACGCCAAACCGCCTCAATGGTCGCCGGACGCGATTTCTCGTCCATCGTGATGCCGATCTTGGTCTTGCCAACGGCCCGCAGGTTCAACCCTTCCCGCACCGCCGCTTGCAGCACGCCACGCTGCAAGAGGCCCACATCAACGGTGATCGTGTCGAAATACGCCTCGGGTTCAACCTTGAACCCCGCCGCTTCCAACCCCTTGGCCATCCGCACCGTCTTGCGGTGGATGCGCTGTGCAATCGCCCGCAAACCCTTGGGCCCATGGAACACGGCATAAAAGCCAGCCATCGCCGCCAGCAACGCCTGCGCGGTACACACGTTCGATGTAGCCTTTTCACGACGGATGTGCTGTTCGCGGGTCTGCAGGGACAGCCGGTAGGCCTTGTTGCCATGGCTGTCGATGGAGATACCGACGATCCGTCCCGGCATCGCGCGCTTATAGTCGTCCTTGGTCGCCATATAAGCCGCGTGCGGACCACCATAGCCAAGCGGTATCCCGAACCGCTGGGTCGATCCCACAGCAATATCCGCCCCCATCGCACCCGGCTCTTTCAGCAGGCAAAGCGCCATGGGATCCGCAGACATGATGGCAATCGCCTTGGCACCATGAAGCCGCGCAATATCATCGGTGAAATCGCGCAGATGCCCATAGGTGCCCGGATACTGGAAAATCGCGCCGAACACCGCTTCTGGGTCCATATCGGCCACAGTGCCAACGATCACCTCGATCCCCAAGGGGGCCGCACGCGTCTTCATGACCGAGATGTTCTGCGGATGACAGTTCTCGTCCACAAAGAAAGCCTTGGCCTTTGATTTCGCCACCCGCTGCGCCATCGTCATCGCCTCGGCACAGGCCGTCGCTTCATCCAGCAGTGATGCGTTCGCAATCTCCAGACCAGTCAGGTCGCTGACCATGGTCTGATAATTCAACAGCGCTTCCAGGCGCCCTTGGCTGATCTCGGGCTGATACGGCGTATAGGCCGTGTACCAGGCCGGGTTTTCAAAGATGTTCCGCTGGATCGCAGGCGGAGTGACCGTGCCGTGATACCCCATCCCGATCAACGAGGTCAAAACCTCGTTCTGCGAGGCGGTTTCGCGCATATGGTATAGCAATTCCCGTTCGGACAGCGCTTTGCCGAAATTCAGAGGTTCTGCTTGGCGGATGCTTTCGGGCACAGTCTGGGAAATCAGGTCGTCAAGCTTTGACACCCCGACCGAAGCCAGCATCTCGGCCATCTCGGCAGGGGATGGGCCGATGTGACGCCGGTTGGCAAAATCATACGGCAGATAGTCGATGGCATCATAACCCATGTCGCTCTCCTTGCGATTGGGAACGGCAAACCGTCCCCTGCTTCTTCTTTTTCCAAATATGCCCACGCGACAGCTGCCAGTGGCACGTTCAGTTGGGGCAATGCGAAGGGCGGACAACTCCGCCCCTCATGGGATCAACCGATATATTTTTTGTACGCGGCCTCATCCATCATGTCGTCAAGCGCCGACATGTCCTCGATCTTCATTTTGAAGAACCACGCCTCACCCTCCGCGTCATCGTTGACCTTGCCGGGCTCGTCCACCAACGCTTCGTTGACCTCGGTTATCTCGCCATCCAAAGGTGCCAGGATGTCCGACGCCGCCTTGACCGACTCAATCACCACAACCTCATCATCCTTGCTGACGGTGGTGCCTTCATCGGGCAGTTCGATAAAAACCACATCGCCCAATTGTTCCGCGGCATGTGCCGTAATGCCAACAACCACTTCGTCGCCTTCGACGCGCAGCCATTCATGTTCTTCGGTGAATTTCATATAGTCCCTCTTGGTGTGATTATCGTTTGAACCCTGCCGCCACGAAGGGCAGTTTGGCAACAGAAACAGGCAAGCGTTTGCCACGGACTTCGCCAAAAAGCGCGGTGCCAATCTCGGCAAAGGACGCACCGACATAGCCCATCGCAACCGGCGCTCCTATAGTTGGACCAAATCCGCCGGATGTGACGGTACCAACCGGCGTTTCTGCGTCGGGTGAAGCAAAAAGTTCGGTGCCCTCCCGCATCGGCGCGCGACCTTCGGGAATAAGACCAACGCGCTTGCGTGAAACGCCGTCCGCCATTTCGCTCAGGATGCGTGTGGCACCGGGGAACCCGCCCTCGCGGTCGCCACCCAAGCGGCGCGTTTTCTGGATGCCCCAGGTTAGCCCACCCTCTACGGGCGAGGTTGTGTCGTCGATGTCATGCCCATAAAGGCACAGCCCCGCCTCAAGGCGGAGCGAATCCCGTGCGCCAAGACCAATGGCCTCCACATCTTGATGCGCCAGCAATGCTTGAGCGAGGTCTTTGGCGGCGGCCAAAGGCACGGATATCTCATATCCGTCTTCCCCCGTGTAACCCGATCGCGAAACCCAGCATTCCGCACCCGCAATTGGCACCGTCGCCACGTCCATGAACCGCATCTCGGCCAGTGACGGGTGATGCTCTGCCAAAACGGCTTCGGCCTTTGGCCCCTGCAAGGCCAACAGCGCCCGGTTCTCCAATAGTTTGACGGTCACTTCTGGCTCCAGAGCGGCGCGCATCCGCGCGACATCCGCGTCCTTGCAGGCCGCATTGACCACGACGAACAGGTGATCGCCGCGATTGGCAAACATCAGATCGTCCTCGATCCCGCCCTCGTCATTGGTGAAGAACCCATAGCGCTGACGGTCCTCGCCCAGTCCCAGCACATCCTGTGGGATTAACCGCTCCAAAGCCGCTTTCGCCACCTTTGGGTCTTCAGATCGCAGGATCACCTGCCCCATGTGGCTGACATCGAACAAACCGGCGGCGGCACGGCAATGCAGGTGTTCCTTCATGACGCCAAGGCTGTATTGTACCGGCATCTCGTAGCCCGCGAACGGCACCATTTTGGCCCCAAGACCGACATGCAGATCGTATAGCGGTGTGCGTTTCAAATCGCTCACGCGGCATCCCTTCACATTTGACCGGGTGCATGTGAAACGACAACCGGCATATTCCACCCTGCGCATATGCGCAGACGTCCTATGCCCCCTCTGTCCTTTCGCCTGAGATCGTTATCCCTTCGGCGTTCCGGGTCAGGCCCGAAATCTCTCCAGAGTTTATGTCCGCGACGGTCCTTCGGCCTGAGAGTTTCCGGGGGCGGTTGCTCCTTCGGCACCGGTCAAAACCGGTTCTCCCATCGTGGATGTATACTGTCGTAGACCGTTTTCGCGACGGCCTCAAGTCTCAAACTGAAAGCGCGGCCTCGCGGGCTGTGCAGGCACGTTCGGGATTGAGAATATCCAAGAGGTCAGCGTTTGTGCAGACCAGCGCATCCAGCGTGATTGGATCAAGCGAGCGATAGAATGCTTCGACTGCATCTGTCAAAGCTGTCCGCAAGCGGCATGCATCCTTAAGCGGACAGGTGTTGTCGACATCGGCAAAACACTCGGCTAGCGGCACAGGGGCCTCTAGCACGCGAAATACATCACCAATCTGGATCTCGTCCGCCGGGCGCCCCAGTTCAAGCCCACCATTGCGGCCACGCTGGGTGTGCAGGAACCCAAGTTGCCCAAGCTGGTTGATGACCTGAGCAAGATGGTTTTCCGATGCGTTGCAGCGCTGTGCAATTTCGGACTTGGTAACAAGGCGGCCCGTATTGGCGGCGCAGAACATGAGGACACGCATCGCAATGTTGGTTCGTTTGGTGACACGCAAAGCTAGCATCCTTTCAGATCGATTGGCTAAACCTACGGGTTCATGCAAAGTTGTCTTTGATATACATCAACCAATTGTGAGCAGATAATCCTGTGAAGCACCCCCATTTTTTCGGTTACGGATCTCTAGTGAACCGCAACACCCACGATTTCTCACCGCTTCATGCTTCCCAGATCACAGGGTGGCGGCGCGTCTGGCAGCGTGCGCCAAACCGGCCAGTCGCGTTTCTGTCGGTCATTGCGGATGAGGACAGCACACTAGACGGCGTGATCGCGCCTGTGCCGAACGATGACTGGATGGCTTTGGATGCCCGCGAATTTTCTTATGCGCGGTTGCCTGTCACGGACTCGGTCAAGCACGCGGCGCCCTATGTGCGCGATATCTCGATCTATGCGATCCCACCCCATGACTCAGCACCTCCGAATAAGGATCACCCGATCTTACTCAGCTACGTCGATGCGGTGTTTCAAGGTTACCTTCGAGAATTCGGCAAAGCGGGTGCTGAACGGTTCTGCACAACCACCGATGGCTGGGACACTCCTGTGCGCGACGATCGAATGCAGCCCATCTATCCACGCGCCCAACAGCTTACCCGAGAAGAGCAAGCTTTCGTCGATGACATGTTGCTGACTCTGCGCGCCAAGGTGTTCGCCTGATGCGCGAACGAATTTTGCTTTGGCTCACTCGCCTATGGCGCCGCCCCGGCATCCGCATTTCCGCCTTTGGCGGAGCTGCTTTGCTTGTGGCCCTGGTGGCACCACTGGTCGACCGATCGCTGCCCGAGTCGCTTGTCGAACGCTTCTCGCGCGAGGCGGTTCTGCCGATCCTCAACATTCTCGCCTCGTCGATGCTGGCCGTCACAACCTTTTCGCTTGGCATCATGGTGCAGGCGTTCCGTTCAGCCGCAGGTCAGGCCACACCGCGTGTGTACCGGCTCCTCATGCAAGATATGACTACGCTCAATGTGATGTCTGTCTTTGTCGGGGCCTTCCTGTTTTCCTTGGCCTCAATAGTGATGTTCCGCGCCGGCTTCTACGGCGATTCCGCTGCTGTGATCGTCTTTGGCTTGACCATGGTCTGCATCCTGATGATCGTGATCGCGATCCTGCGTTGGATCGCGCATCTTAGTCAGTTGGGCAGCCTGCACCACACTTTGAACCTTGTCGAAGACGCCGCCAAAAGACCGTTGCAGCGGCTGGCACGGAAATCCAATTTGGGTGCGCGACCTGCAGAAAACTCTCCCAATGCTCCAAAAGGCGCAACGCCGCTTATGGCGCCACGGTCAGGCTATGTGCAGTTTCTATCGCTGGCCGAACTCAACGATCAACTTACAGAAAGCGACGCCACAATCTGGGTCTTTGCACCACCCGGCAGTTGGGTGCTCAAGGGTACCCCGATAGCTTATATCGAGGGCGAATGCGACGCCGACAAACTGATTGAGAATTTTACACTTGGCGATGAACGCACGGTCGAACAGGACGCCCGCTTTGGACTTGTCATTTTGTCAGAGGTCGCGTCGCGCGCCCTGTCTCCTGGCGTGAACGATCCTGGAACGGCGATCGACGTGATCCATCGCATCGAACGCATTCTTTGGTCTTTGGGTCAGGGCATGATCGACGAAAACCGCGACACCAAGGTGGAGTTTGAAAAGATCATCATCGGCACCGTGACAGCCGAAGACCTGCTGAACGACGGGTTTGCAAGCCTGATGCAAGATGGCGGCAACCGATTTGACGTAATGGCTCAAATGCTCAAGGCCGCGAACCGGCTAAGCAAAAGCGATTGGTCCGATCTTGCCAAAGCAGCCGAAAAGACGAGAGACACCGCATTAGGGATTATCGACCGCAAGATCGACGACCCCGATGCGGTGAAATCACTTCACGAAAGGGCGAATCGCACTTAGGTCTTTGCCAGCTTGCGCGCCGGTATGGTCTGCAAAAGCGGCAGCAAATCTGCCATTTCCGGTCCCCGCTCCTGTCCGGTCAGCGCTTTGCGCAGTGGCATGAAAAGGCCTTTCCCCTTGCGACCTGTTACCTCTTTCACGGCGCTGGTCCAATTGCTCCAAGCATCAGGGCCAAGCGGCCCTTCGGGTAGCAGCGCCATGGCATCGGCGATGAACTCTGCGTCTTCGTCCTCGACCATCGGTTCAGCACCATTCGCGCACAAATCCCACCACTTGGGGATGTCACGCCGCGTGGTGATGTTATCACGGGCCACGTTCCAGAACGCCTCGGCTTTGTCTGCCGGAACGCCCAGCGCGTCCAGTTCGCCTTTAACGGCTGAAACATCCAAAGCATGCAGCTTGCGCGCAGTCAGCGGGAACAGGTCTTCATGATCGAACTTCGTCGGGGCAGATCCAAACTGGCTGAGGTCAAATCCGTCCGCGATTTCGTCCAGCGACATCCTCAATTCCACCGGCTGCGACGACCCAAGCCGCGCCATCAGGCTCAACAGCGCTTCTGGCTCAACACCCTGTTCGCGCAGATCGCGTAGCGCCAACGTGCCCAGACGTTTGGACAGCGACTCGCCCTGCGGGCCGGTCAGCAACGAATGGTGCGCAAAAGACGGTACCGTTCCGCCCAAGGCACGAATAATTTGGATCTGCGTCGCCGTGTTGGTCACATGGTCCGATCCGCGCACGACATGGCTGACACCCATTTCGGTGTCGTCCACGACCGAGGCCAACGTATAAAGGATCTGGCCATCCGCGCGGATCAACACAGGGTCGCTGACGCTGGCCGCATCAATTGAGATGTCGCCAAGAATACCATCGGTCCACTCGATCCGCTCTTGATCCAGCTTAAAGCGCCATACACCGTCGCCCCTTTCGGCGCGCAGTTTCGCTTTTTCATCGTCGGACAAGGCCAGCGCCGCGCGGTCATAGACCGGCGGCTTGCCCATGTTCAGCTGCTTCTTGCGCTTGAGATCCAGTTCTGTTGGTGTCTCGAAAGCCTCGTAAAACCGCCCCATCTCGCGTAGCTTTTCCGCTGCTGCGTGGTACTGATCCAACCGCTCTGATTGCCGCTCTACGCGGTCCCATGTCAGGCCCAACCACTCCAGATCCTGCTTAAGAGCGTCGACATACTCTTCTTTCGAGCGCTCGGGATCGGTGTCGTCGATACGCAGGATGAACGTGCCGCCAGATTTGCGGGCGATCAAGTGATTGAACAAGGCGGTGCGCAGGTTGCCGACATGGATGTAACCGGTGGGCGACGGCGCGAAACGGGTGGTTGTCATGGACTATGTCTCCTGTTGTTCGCGCTTTCCCACATAGGGATGCTTTTGTCCAGAAAGCCCCGCACCAATGCCCTGCATCCTTGCACAGTCACGAAGGCGTGAATGCACAAGCTTTGATGGGTTTTACAGCTACACTCACACACATTCCAATTAGGGGAGCGATCATTATGTCTGAATTTTCAATGTCACGCCGCAGCCTGCTTGCCGGGGCAGCAGCCCTTCCGATGGCAGCCGGCCTTGGTATCACCAAGGCAAGCGCCGCAGGCCACATGCAGGGGCCACAGATCCCCCGCGTAAACCGATTTGGCGTCGGTGATTTCGAAGTCACCACGATGCTGGTGGGCAGCCGCACCGTCGACGAGCCGCAGGGCATCTTCGGCATGAATGTCAGCGCAGAAGAGTTTGCAGAAGTCTCCGCCGAGGCCCGCATTCCGATCGACAAAGCGCAGTTCTTCTTCACCCCAACGCTGGTCAACACAGGTGCTGAACTGATCCTGTTCGACACCGGTCTCAATGGTGCAGCGACTGCTCAGGCGGTCGAAATGGCAGGCTATTCGGCTGACGCCGTGACCCACGTCGTTCTGACCCACATGCATGGTGACCATATCGGTGGCTTGATGACCGGAGGAGCCGAGACATTCGCAAACGCCGCCTACATTACCGGTCAGGTCGAATTCGACCATTGGTCTGCTGCTGGAAACGAAGGGTTCGACAACAACGTCGCTCCGCTGGCCGAGAAAATGTCGTTCCTTGGCGATGGCGACAGCGTCACCTCCGGCATCACGGCAATGGCTGCGTTTGGGCACACACCGGGTCACATGACCTTTATGCTCGACAGTAATGACCAGCAGCTTCTGATCCTCGCGGACCTCACCAACCACTATGTCTGGTCGCTGGCGCACCCCGACTGGGAAGTTCGCTTTGACATGGACAAATCCGCCGCCGCCGCGTCGCGCCGCAATGTGCTGGGCATGCTGGCCACCGACGCAGTACCGTTCATCGGCTACCATATGCCGTTCCCGGGTGTGGGTTATGTCGAAACCCGCGGTGACGGCTTCCACTACGTTCCGCACAGCTATCAGCTCTTGCTCTGATCTTTGCTTGACGCGGTCGTTCAACGGAGTGCTGATGCACGGATGACCGCACAAGATGATATCGACGACATCACACGTTATGCCGAGGCAGCCCTTACCGGGCTGCCTTTGCCGTTTCGGGAACTGTGTCAGGACGTGCTTCTTCAGGTCACCGACTGGCCTCCGGCGGGCATTCTGGATGAACTTGAGATTGACGATCCTCTGGATCTAACCGGGCTTTATGACGGTATCCCCCTGACCGAGAAATCCGCAGGCGACCCGTCACCTTTCCCGGATCATGTCTGGCTGTATGCCGAACCGATCCTTGCCGAATGGCGCGACCGGAAATCGGGCACGCTACAAGATCTGGTTACGCATATCGTCGTGCATGAA
Source organism: Paracoccaceae bacterium (assembly GCA_024742575.1). Lineage (GTDB taxonomy): Bacteria > Pseudomonadota > Alphaproteobacteria > Rhodobacterales > Rhodobacteraceae > Marivita. The sequence continues at coordinate 10,221 of JANSYF010000003.1, forward strand.
ATCGCGCATCACTTCGGCTGGACCGATGACGAAATCGCGGCAGTGGACCGTTGGTGGGAATAGCGCAACTCAAGTTTGCAAAGCCGTGCACCGAGTTTGCAAATCCCAAGCTCACCCGTCAGTCAAAGCCCCGTTGACCCACTCACCCGTCGCGGTTTCCCCCGAGGCATAGCGCATTGTTCCATTGCCCTGACGTTTGCCATCAAGGAAAGTCCCCTCGTAGACATCGCCATTGGAATAGGTCGCTGTTCCCTGACCGCTGATCTCGCCGTTCTGCCACTCGCCGACGTATTTGAACCCGTCGGCCATGGTGATTTCGCCCTGCCCATGTCGCTGCCCGTCAGCGAATTGACCGACATACATGGTCCCATCGGTATAGGTCGCCGTACCCTGCCCGTGACGCTGCCCGTCCAACCATTCGCCTTCGTACTTGTAGCCGTCAGGATATGACATCACACCCACACCGTGGTTGCGTGCGTTCTTGAAGTCGCCCTCATACACAAGCCCATTGGCATAAACCGCGCGGCCCTTGCCGTCGATCACCCCATCAACCCAAGCGCCTTCATAGGTCGAGCCGTCGGGATAGGTGATCTTGCCCTCGCCGTTCGCTAGGTCGCCGCGGAACTGGCCTTCATAGGCCGATCCATCGGGATAGGTAACCTTACCAATGCCTTCGATCTGACCAGCAACCCACGCGCCCTCATAGCGATAACCATCTGTGCCAATGAACGTGCCCTGGCCGTGGCGCAAATCGTCTTTGAACTCGCCATCATAGACGTCACCGTTGGCATAGCGCACGGTGCCCTGCCCATCGCGGCGACCAGCGACAAGCTGGCCTTCATAGACATCGCCGTTGGATTGGGTCAGCGTCCCAATCCCGTCGATCTGGCCGTCTTTCCACATCCCGTCATAAACCAACCCGTCAGGCATGGTCAGCTTGCCCTGACCCTCGCGGTCACCATCTGCGACGCGACCTTCGTAGATCGATCCGTCCGGGTAGGTGATCGTTCCGTTGCCTTCCTTGACGCCGTTGATCCAGTCGCCTTCGTAGACATAGCCGCCGGGGCTTTGCATCGTGCCGCGTCCATGGTGCAGCGCATTGCGGAAAGACCCTTCGTAGCGCACGCCGTTGGCATAAAGGGCCACACCCTGCCCGGTGATCTTGCCGTCAAGCCATGACCCTTCGTAGGTTGACCCGTCTGCAAACACGATCTTGCCGATCCCTTCGGGCTTGCCCTTGGTGAACTGGCCCTCATAGACAGAACCATTCGGAAAACGCGCCACACCGTCACCGCGAATCTCTCCCTCAACCCAGTCGCCAGTGTATTCGTAGCCATTGGGCAGACGGTAGGTGCCGGTGCCATGTTGCAACCCGTTTAGGAACGTGCCTTCGTACACGCCCCCATCATCGTATTGCTTGGTCTGCACCTCACTGTCCTGCGCTAAAGCACCTTGTGCGAGGATAAGTGCGACGGCCGCACCCAGAATGACTTTGCTGCCCGGTCTCATTTGTTCGCTATCCCACTCATGTCCGTTGCCATGACCCTGTCCCCGAAACCTATGCGAGGCGGCGGGGTCAGACAATGTCTTATCCCACAAGTGGCTTTCCCTCGCGCGGGGTTCTGCTATGTCACCCGCGATATCGGGAAAAGAAGGACGGCCCAATGTCAGACCGGTTTCGCATCACTCTTGCACAGTTGAACCCCACCGTGGGAGATCTTGCTGGCAATGCCGCCAAGGCCCGCGCCGCGTGGGAAGAGGGCAAAGCAGCGGGTGCCGACCTTGTCGCCCTGCCCGAGATGTTTCTGACCGGGTATCAGGCGCAAGACCTAATCATAAAGCCTGCTTTCGTGGCAAATGTGCAAACAGAATTGGCCGCACTGGCCAAAGCCTGTTCCGATGGTCCGGCACTAGGAATTGGTGGTCCAAGCGTCGGAGAGGACCTTAAGCTGCACAACAGCTACTTCGTCCTGCAGGACGGCAAAATCACTTCAACTGTGCACAAGTATTTCCTGCCCAATTTCAATGTCTTTGACGAAGTCCGTCTTTTCTCGCGAGACATGATGCAGGGTCCGGTGGCCGTGAACGGCGTGCGCATCGGCATGCCGATCTGCGAGGATGCGTGGTATCCTGACGTGGTAGAGGCGTTAGAGGAAAGCGGTGCTGAATTCATCCTCGTTCCTAACGGCTCCCCCTATTTCCGTGATAAGTTCGAAACCCGGCTGAACCACATGGTTGCCCGCGTTGTGGAGAGCGGATTGCCGCTGATTTACCTCAACATGGTCGGTGGACAGGACGATCAGGTTTTTGACGGCGGGTCGTTTGCGCTCAATCGCGGCGGGGTGCCTGCGGTGCAGTTGCCGATATTCGACGAGGTGGTCAGCCACGTCGATCTCGAACGCCGGGATGGTGGATGGCACGTCTTGGACGGGGATTTCACAACGCATCCAGAGCCGTTGGAGCAGGATTACCGCGTCATGGTCACAGCGCTGCGGGATTACATGGCCAAAACCGGATTCAAGAAGGTGCTGCTGGGTCTGTCCGGCGGAATCGACTCGGCTATCGTGGCGACCATTGCGGTCGATGCGTTGGGCGCAGGCAATGTGCGCTGCGTGATGCTGCCATCGAAATACACCTCCCAAGGATCGCTGGACGACGCCAAGGCAGTGGCCGAAAATCTTGGCTGCCGGTACGATTTTTTACCAATTGGTAAAACCCGTGATGCGGTGACTGAAACGCTGGCACCGCTATTTGAGGGCACACAGCCCGACCTGACCGAAGAAAACGTACAATCCCGCATCCGCGGCTTGCTCTTGATGGCACTGTCCAACAAATTCGGTGAGATGCTGTTGACCACCGGCAACAAATCCGAAGTCGCGGTGGGCTATGCCACGATCTATGGCGACATGGCGGGTGGTTATAATCCGATCAAGGACATGTATAAAACCCGCGTGTTCGATTGCTGCCGCTGGCGCAATGCGCACCACCGCGCTTGGATGATGGGGCCGGCCGGAAACGTGATACCCGACTCGATCATCACCAAGCCACCTTCGGCCGAATTGCGCGAAGATCAGAAAGACAGCGACTCCCTGCCCGATTACCCGGTGCTGGACGGTATCTTGCAAATCTTGGTGGACGAAGACGGCTCAATCGCCGCTTGCGTCGCCGCCGGGTACGACCGTGCAGATGCCAAGAAGATCGAGCATCTGCTTTACATCAGCGAATATAAACGTTTCCAATCCGCACCCGGCGCGCGCTTGTCAAAACGCGCGTTCTGGCTGGACCGGCGCTATCCTATTGTAAACCGCTGGCGCGACCCAAGCTAGGGCCGCGCCGCGTTGGTCAGCTTGCCTTGAGCACACCGCGTTCGATCTGGTCGGCTTCGATGCTCTCGAACAGGGCTTTGAAGTTGCCCTCGCCAAATCCGTCATCGCCCTTGCGCTGGATGAATTCGAAGAAGATCGGCCCAATCACGGTTTTCGAGAAGATCTGCAGCAAGATGCGAGTCTCGCCGCCACCGACCACACCTTCACCATCGATCAGGATACCGTATTTCTTCATCCGGTCGAGCGGTTCTTCATGCCCCACAACGCGGGTTTTGCTGAGGTCGTAATAGGCATCGGGCGGCGCGGGCATAAATTTCACACCACGTGACGCGATTTTGTCCACCGCGTCGTAGATATCGCGCGCGCCAACCGCGATGTGCTGGATGCCTTCGCCTTTGTAGCGCTTGAGGTATTCCACGATCTGCCCGGTTTCGCCTCGGTCCTCGTTGATCGGGATGCGGATACGCCCGCAGGGCGAGGTCAGCGCGCGGCTCAGAAGCCCAGTGAACTTGCCTTCGATGTCGAAGAAGCGGATTTCCTTGAAGCCGAAAATCTTCCCGTAGAACGTGAACCACGTGTCCATGTTGCCTTTGTGGACATTGTGGGTCAGGTGATCGAGGTAGTGGAAGCCGACGCCTTCAGGATTGGCCGTCCCAACCCAGTTGAATTCGTCGTTATACGGGTTCTGGCCATAATACTGGTCGATGAAATAGATCAGCGACCCACCGATGCCGACAATCGCAGGCACATCCATCGCCTTGTCGTCACCGTCATAGGGTGTTGCACCCAACATTACCGCGCGGTCATAGGCGTGTTTGGCGTCCACAACCCGCCACCCCATCGACGGGGCGCAGGGACCGTGTTCCTCGACAAAGCGCATGGCGTGGCTGTCGGGTTCGCTGTTCAGAATGTAGGTGATGTCGCCCTGCTGCCAAAGCTCGATCTGTTTGGTCTTGTGCGTGCCAGTGTGGGTGTAGCCCATCTTAATGAAGAGCTCCCGCAAAGCATCAGGATCGGGATGGGCGAATTCGACGAATTCGAAGCCGTCAGTCCCGGCGGGATTTTCGTTGGTGATCTCTGCTTTCGGCGCATCGTGCGGGAACGGACCCATGGCATTCTCCTTGTTTGCGCACAGGATAGGGCGAAACCAATGCATAATGCGGTCAATCATTGGCATTTCTGCAATCAATAATGCGTAGATCTTGCACAATTCCACAAATTAACGCACGTTCATCGCATGACCACGCTGGATTCCAAAGATCTCAATCTGCTCGCCCGCTTGCAAAAAGACGGGCAGACCTCAGCTCAGGACCTGGCCGAGCATCTGGGAATGTCCGCATCCCAGATTAGCCGGCGCCGCCAAAGACTCGAGTCCGAAGGCTACATCATCGGCACGCCCTGCCGTCTAAACCCCGACAAACTGGGGCTTTCAGTGCAGGCCTTCATTCAGGTGGAAACGCGCGCCCAAAGCACCGGGACGCATCAGTCGATCAAACGGCTGGTGGCCACGACACCCGAAATCGTAGCCGCCTGGACCCTAACCGGGGAAGCAGATTACATTTTTCGGGTCTATTGCACCGACCTCGGAGCGCTTAACCGTCTGGTGCAGGACGTGCTTTTGCCGCACGATTCGATTGGGCGGGTGCACAGCCAAATCGTGATGGATCAGGTCAAAGACGACACCGCCCTACCCTTACCACGCTGATCAATCCACCTTGATGAACCGCGCCCCGCCAGCGCGTTCGCCTACTGTCACTCGGCGGGCTCCAGCGGAGACAGGTGCGCGGGCAGCGTCGTTGCGCATATCGCGCATCATGGCCGCAACAGAGGCGGGCAGTGACATGCCGATCGCCTCTTTCTCGGTATTGGGTGCGGTGGACATCATCGACACGACCGACACGATGCGCAGCCTACCCTGATCGTTGACAAAGACCGGCGCACCGGACGACCCGAAAGTAACATCACAATCGAACGTCATCAGACCGCCGCGATAGGTTTGTTTGTGACGACAGCCGGACTCGCGCTGCAGCGAGGTATTCCGGCCCCGACCATACGACACCAGAATCACCGACCCCGCGTCCATGGCGCGGTCGTGAATGCGGAAGGGTTCAGCCTCGGTACTGAAGATCGGGCTGTCCAGTCTCAAGAGCGCAAGGTCTGTCCGCACTTGTTCCGTCAACGATGCGTCGATGGCCCCAAGATATCCGTCGGCCAGAACGATCCGTTTCACACCACGCACAGCGGCTGTGAAATTGTGGGTCAGCCCTGCACGAAAGCGCATGCGGTTTTTCGGCAGCACCGTACGCGTGGCCGCATCCACGACACAATGCGCGGCCGTGAGAACCAGATCGCGGGCAATAAGCGTGCCGGTACAGGTGCCGATTGACGTATCCAGACGCCCAACGCCTTCCCAACCCAGCACTTCGCCACGGTGATCCAGACGGTCGCGCTCCTGCGCCGATATCGCGGTGGGCAGACACATCAGCGCCGTCAAAAACAGAATGTGGAGTCGCCGCATGACCCTTGCCTTTCACCATTGACCGGTGCGCAGGGTAGCTGGCCGACATGGCGCAAGATGGGCGATTTTGCGACAAGACCCGACCTTAGACGAACTGTTCGCGGATCAGCCGTTCTTCAAGGCCATGACCCGGATCAAAGAGGACTTTGTGGGCGATGGAAGGTTCCGACCGAATGTCGACCCGCACGACGTCACGGACGGCGCGGGCATCCGCCTCGGCCATGACCGGACGCTTGTCTGGGTCTAGCACCTCGAACGTGACTTCGGCCGTCTTGGGCAAGAGCGCGCCACGCCAACGGCGGGGGCGGAATGCCGCCATCGCAGTCAGCGCCAGCACGTCAGAGCCGATGGGCAGGATTGGCCCGTGGGCGGAATAGTTGTAGGCGGTGGACCCGGCTGGTGTGGCAACCAAAGCGCCGTCACAGACGAGTTCGGGCATTCGCACCTTGCCATCGACACTGATCCGCAAACGCGCCGCCTGAGGCCCTGCCCGCAGCAACGAGACTTCGTTGATCGCAAGCGCGCGTTGAGTGCTGCCGTCCTGCCGTGTGGCTAGCATCGAAAGTGGGTTGATGACCTCTTCTTGGGCTTGCTCCAAACGCTCTTCCAGATCGTGTTCGGAATATTCGTTCATCAAAAAGCCGACCGTACCGCGATTCATCCCGTAGACCGGAGCGGGCAAGTCTTGGGTTCTGTGGAGGGTCGCCAACATGAACCCGTCCCCGCCCAAAGCAACGATCACGTCCGCGCCGTCTTCGTTGTGGTCGCCATAGCGGCGGGTCAACCCCGCCTTGGCCGATTGGGCAATCGGAGCAGAGCTGGCTGCAAAGGCGATACGCAAGGACATATGTTCGGGTTCCAATCGGTGTCGTGCAGTCCCGAACCAAGCACAAACACAAGCTGCACACCAGACATGGCGCAGCTTTGTGTCGTGTGGTCGCTTTCCAACCTTTGCCTTTTGGCGAGACTCCTATACGTAACCGCCCAAGATTGACCCGCTTCAAGGAGGCCCTGCCCATGAACGCTCCGCACCGCGACACCGGATTCTTCTCGAAATCGCTGGCCGACAGCGACCCGGACCTATTCAAATCGATCACCGATGAGCTGGGCCGCCAGCGCGATGAGATTGAGCTGATCGCTTCGGAAAACATCGTAAGCCGCGCAGTGATGGAAGCGCAGGGCTCGGTGATGACCAACAAATACGCCGAGGGCTATCCGGGCCGCCGCTACTATGGCGGTTGCCAGTTCGTAGATGTGGCCGAAAACCTTGCCATTGAACGCGCGTGCCAGTTGTTCAACTGTGGCTTTGCCAATGTGCAGCCGAACTCGGGCTCACAGGCGAACCAAGGGGTGTTCACAGCGTTATTGAAGCCCGGCGACACGATCCTTGGCATGAGCCTTGATGCCGGTGGTCACCTGACACACGGCGCCGCCCCAAACCAATCGGGCAAGTGGTTCAACGCGATCCAGTACGGTGTGCGCCAGCAGGACAACATGTTAGACTATGATCAGGTTCAGGCACTGGCAAATGAGCACAAGCCGAAGCTGATCATCGCTGGCGGTTCTGCCATTCCGCGCCAGATCGACTTTGCCAAGATGCGCGAGATTGCGGATTCCGTTGGCGCCTATCTGCATGTGGACATGGCACACTTTGCCGGTCTGGTTGCAGCGGGCGAACATCCCAGCCCGTTCCCCCATGCGCATGTCGCCACCACCACAACGCACAAGACCCTGCGCGGTCCGCGCGGCGGCATGATCCTGACCAATGACGAGGCGCTGGCCAAAAAGTTCAACTCGGCCATCTTCCCCGGTATTCAGGGCGGCCCGCTGATGCACGTGATCGCGGCCAAAGCAGTTGCCTTTGGCGAGGCACTGCGCCCCGAATTCAAGACCTACCAGCAGAACGTCATCCGCAACGCGCAAGCGCTTTCGGATCAGTTGATCAAGGGTGGTCTGGACACCGTGACCCACGGCACCGACACGCATGTGGTGCTGGTTGACCTGCGCCCCAAGGACGTGAAGGGCAACGCGACCGAAAAAGCACTGGGCCGCGCGCACATCACTTGCAACAAAAATGGCGTGCCGTTCGACCCGGAGAAGCCGACAATCACATCCGGTATCCGTCTTGGATCGCCCGCTGGCACGACACGTGGTTTTGGCGAGGCCGAGTTCCGCCAGATCGCGGACTGGATCATTGAAGTGGTCGATGGCCTTGCGGCCAATGGCGAAGACGGCAACAGCGCCGTCGAGGACAAAGTCCGCGCCGAGGTCGCTGAAATGTGCGCTCGTTTCCCGATCTATCCCGATCTTTGAACGGGGCGCACGAGGCGTCGACGCCTCGTGACGTATCCTTCGATGGAAACGCATCACAGCCCATAAGAACGAAAGACGCCCATGTGACGGGCGTCTTTTTTTGCCCATACGTACTTTTCATTTGGATTTCGGCGCGTATAGTCGCCCCATGACACATTTGGCCCATATCGCAATTTGCACGCGCCCCTGCGCGCCCCTTGCGCTGGCCACCCGTCTTCTCCTAATTCGCCTCTGAGCGCGGCCTGCCCGGCGCGACCGCTCAGAGGATGACCGTTACGCGCCGACGGATTTGGACAAGACAGAAAGATCAAGACAATGACACAGACTGATAAAGACCGCGTGGTCATCTTTGACACCACTTTGCGCGACGGTGAACAATCTCCCGGCGCGACCATGACCCACGACGAAAAGCTCGAGATTGCCGAGCTTTTGGATGATATGGGTGTCGACATCATTGAGGCCGGGTTTCCGATTGCCTCGGAAGGCGATTTTCGCGCGGTGAGCGAGATCGCGCAGCGCTCCAAGAACGCGGTGATCTGCGGGCTCGCGCGGGCGCAACTGCCGGATATCGACCGCTGCTGGGAAGCTGTGCGCAACGCTGCAAAGCCGCGCATTCACACGTTCATCGGCACCTCGCCGCTGCACAGAGCGATCCCGAACCTCACGCAAGACGAGATGGCCGAGCGGATCGAACAGACCGTGACCCACGCCCGTAACCTTTGCGACAACGTGCAATGGTCGCCAATGGATGCCACGCGCACGGAATGGGATTACCTGTGTCGGGTGGTTGAGATCGCGATCAAGGCGGGCGCGACCACGATCAATATCCCTGACACTGTTGGCTATACCGCGCCGGTGGAAAGCGCTGATCTGATCCGTCGCCTGATCGAAACCGTGCCGGGTGCCGATGATGTGGTCTTTGCCACCCACTGCCACAACGACCTTGGCATGGCGACGGCGAATGCTTTGGCCGCCGTGCAGGGTGGCGCGCGCCAGATCGAATGCACGATCAATGGGTTGGGCGAACGCGCGGGCAACACCGCTTTGGAAGAGGTGGTGATGGCGCTCAAGGTCCGGGGCGATATCATGCCCTACACCACCGGCATCGACACCAAGAAAATCATGCATATTTCCCGCCGCGTGGCGACGGTCTCGGGTTTCCCGGTGCAGTTCAATAAGGCGATTGTGGGCAAGAACGCATTTGCCCACGAGTCGGGCATCCACCAAGACGGGATGCTCAAGAACGCCGAAACGTTCGAGATCATGCGTCCCGAGGATGTGGGCATTGCGGGCACTTCCCTGCCCTTGGGCAAGCATTCGGGCCGTGCCGCACTGCGCGCCAAGCTCAAGGAATTGGGTGTCGATGTTGGGGATAACCAGCTCAAGGACATCTTCGTCCGCTTCAAGGATCTTGCAGACCGCAAAAAAGAGGTGTTCGACGACGACATCCTCGCCTTGGTCACTGCGACCACCGAAGGTGACGACGCGCTGCAGCTTGTGAACCTCAAGGTGGTCTGCGGCACCGGTGGCCCGGCCGAAGCGACCCTAGAGATGGAAATCCACGGTGAAGATATGTCAGCAGTCAGCGAAGGCGATGGGCCGGTGGATGCGACGTTCAAGGCGATCCGCATGCTGCACCCGAATAAGGCACGCTTGCAGCTGTACCAAGTGCACGCGGTGACCGAGGGCACAGACGCGCAGGCCACGGTGAGTGTACGTCTGGAAGAGGACGGCATGATCGCCACAGGGCAATCCGCCGATACCGATACGGTGGTTGCGTCGGCCAAGGCGTATATCCACGCGCTCAATCGTTTGATTGTGCGGCGCGGCAAAACCGGCAAGGACGTCAAGGAAATCTCATACCGGGATGTGACCTAAGCCCCGGTGCGTGCAAGCACACGCCCTACGTAGGGTGTGTGCTTGCACGCACCAATCTCAATGGCCGGGCTTTTTCCCGGCTTATTTGATCAATACGGCACACGCCATTTCGGCTTGCTCGGCTGTGCTTCGACTTGTGCCAGCCCACTGGTCTCCATCAACCGCATCACTTCTTCCTCCAGCAGCCGCTCATCCGCCTGTCCCCGCACAGGCACGCGACCGGGCTCTAGGAACAGCGGCGCGGCGAGCGGCGTCACACGGTCCAGACGCAGCAGATCAATCCGGTCCCCCACGCGTTCCGCCATTTCGCGGATACGGGCGAAATCCACCAAGCCGCGCATCGCCTCTTCGCGGGTGATCTGCATGAGCAGGTGGTCGGGGTCGTATTTGAGCAGCGTGTCGTACAAGATGTCGGATGACATGGTCGCCTGCCGCCCGGACTTGCGTTGCCCCCCCAGATTGCGTTCGATCAGACCAGCGATGGTGGCCGAGGCACGGAAGGTGCGTTTCATCACCGCGTTGCCCGCAAGCCAACCCTCCAGCCCTGCCTCCAACGCTGCCAGATCGAAGAGCGGCGCGGGGTCAATTACGGCGTCCAGCCCCCAGATCAGCACGGCGTAATCGGTTGCGACAAAGCCCATCGGGGCCAGCCCCTCTTCCTCCATCCGCTTGGTCAGCAGAAGTCCCAGCGTTTGCATCGCGTTGCGACCGGCAAAGCCATAGGCCACCAATTGCTCGCGCCCGTCATGTGGAAAGCTTTCAATCAATAGACGCCCCGGTTCAGGAAGGCGGCTGACACGGCGTTGCATCTGCAGCCAGTCTCGCGTGTGGCGCGGAAGGTCGGGCCAGTCGCCCTGCTGGAACTTGTCCAAAATCCGGTTCGACAATTGCGTCGACGTGGCGAATTTGGTGCCCATGAAGGTGGCGATCTTGGGCTTTCGCCCCGGGTCACGCGTCACCTCAACCGTCAATTCGCGCAGCCCTTCGTAGCGCACGATCTGGCCACCGATCAGAAACGTGTCGCCCTTGGTTAGTGTGGCGGCAAACCCTTCCTCGATCTCGCCCAAAGGTGCGCCACCTCGACCCCGCCATTTAACCTTAAGCGTGTCGGTGTCCTGAATCGTGCCAATGTTCTGGCGGATGCGCGCGGCGGAACGAGGGTCGCGCAACTGCCATCGGCCATCGGGCAATTGCCTGAGCCGCTGCCATTGATCATAGGCGCGCAGGACATACCCGCCGGTGGCACAAAAATTCAGGCACGCGTCAAACTCATCACGGCTCAAATCGGCATAAGCCCCGGCAGCGGTCATCTCGGAATATAGCGCATCGGCATGGAATGGACCGGAGCAAGCCGCAATCAGGATGTGCTGACACAGAACATCGCGCGGCCCGCGCCCGCGCCACTCGCCGTCCAGATCATGCGCCTTGACCGCCTCCAACGCCGCAACGCATTCGACCACTTCGAAGCGGTTGGCAGGCACCAACAACGCTTTCGACGGCGCGTTGTAACGGTGGTTCGCACGGCCGATGCGCTGCACCAATCGTTTGACGTTTTTCGGCGCGCCAATCTGGATCACCAAATCCACATCGCCCCAGTCGATACCAAGATCCAGACTTCCGGTGCAGACAATCGCCCGCAGGTCCCCGCGCACCATCGCCGCTTCGACCTTTTCGCGCTGCTGCCGGTCAAGCGATCCATGATGGATGCCGATGGGCAAAGCGTCTTCATTGGCCAGCCATAAGTTGTGGAAAAAGATCTCGGCCTGTGCGCGGGTGTTGTGGAAAATCAGCGTGGTCTTGTGTTGCCTGACCTGTTCAAGCACCGCAGGAATGCTGTATTTTGCGCCACCGCCGGACCAAGGCGGGGCTTCGTCGGTGAGCAACATTGAGATGTCCGGCTCTGGCCCCGGATCGGCCACAACGATTTCGCACGGGTCGGGGTGGCGTGCCAGCAGTCGCGCGATAGCGGCGGGATCATCAACGGTGGCCGACAGCCCAACGCGGCGCAGATCCGGGCACATTGCCTGAAGCCGTGCCAGCGCCAACATCAACTGATCACCGCGTTTGCTTTCGGCCAAGGCGTGGATCTCGTCCACGACGACGCGTTGCACCCCTTTGAACATGCGCGGCGCGTCTTCGTAGCTGGTCAGCAGCGCAAGAGACTCGGGCGTCGTCAGCAAGATGTGCGGCGGGTCGGCACGTTGGCGTTTCTTGATATGGGCCGAGGTGTCGCCGGTGCGATCTTCGACCCGGATCGGCAGTCCCGCCTCGTCGATGGGCGTGCGCAGGTTGCGCTTGATGTCGGCTGCCAGTGCCTTGAGCGGGCTGACATAGAGCGTATGCAACCCGTCGCGCGGGTCGTTCGCCAACTCAACCAGCGTCGGAAGAAACCCCGCCAAGGTCTTGCCTCCACCGGTTGGCGCGATGAGCAACAGACACGGGTCGGACGCACGATCAAGCATGTCTTGCTGGTGCGGATGGATGGACCATCCACGCGTGTCGAACCAGTATTCGAGGGAGGCGGGTAAAGCAGTCATACCCCCTACATATGCCGCCCTTGGGCAAAGAAAAACGCGGAACGCGCATTGCGAGCGGGATCAGCATGGCAGATGGTGCGCTTAATTCTGAAAGGCCCAAGAATGCGCAGCCCTCATCCGCTTTTGTTGACTCTGACCCTTTATCTTGCAGGGTTGGGTGCCGCTGGGCAGTTTTCCAAACTGGCAGTCAGTTTCGTGGCACTGACCGAGGTGTATGCCGGATATGGCGACGCGATCCTTGGATTGGCAGTGTCGCTGATCAGCCTTGTGGGCCTGATCCTTGGGCTGGTGGCTGGGATCGTCGTGTCGCGCATCGGTGAGCGGCGGGCACTGTTGGCGGCGCTGGCCTTGGGGGCTGTGATGTCGCTCTGGCAGGCGACTTTGCCGTCTTTGCCGACCCTGATGCTGAGCCGGGTGCTGGAGGGCTCGTCGCACCTTTTGATCGTCGTTGCCGCACCGACCCTGATCGCAGAAGCCACGCCAGACCGCTATCGCCCTGCCGCTTTGACACTGTGGAGCACATTTTTCGGCGTGGCCTTTGCTTTGACAGCCTTAATTGCGCCGTCGGTGATCGCAAAAGGTGGACTGTCCCTGCTGATCGGCGCACATGGCGTCTGGATGGCAGTGGCGTGTCTTGCCATCCTGATCGTGCTCCCAAATCCCGTGATTACACCGGCAGCACCGTCACGCATTTCGGTTCTGCGCCGTCACATGACGGCTTACGCGACACCGGGCATCGCGACACCTGCCTTGGCCTGGCTGTGCTATACTCTGACATTCGTGTCCGTTCTGACGGCTTTGCCGTTGCTGACCAACGGCGCCGCACCAAATTGGTTGGCCGCCATCGCGCCATTGGTATCTATCGGGGTCGCTTTGACGGCTGGCGTGGCCATCCTGTCGCGCTATCCGGCGCAGCCTATTGTGACGCTGGGCTTCGCGCTGTGTGCAGCGGTGGCTGTGGCGGTCCTAACGGTGGGTTTTACGACGATAACGGTACTCGCGTTGTTCGCAAGTATGGCGCTGGTGCAAAGTGCTGGGTTTGCCGTCGTGCCACAGATCAACGCGGATGCGCCATCACGCGCCTTGGCAAATGGGGCATTGGCGCAGATGGGAAACCTTGGGAACCTGAGCGGCACGCCGCTTTTGATCGCGCTATATCAGGGGGCACCGGTTGTTGGCCCGTTCCTGTTTTTGATCACCGCTTTTGGGGGTGGCGTAATGGTCACGTGGATTCTTGGGCGCAAAGCCGTGGCCGCGATGGACGAGCGGCGTGTTTCAGTCGACTGAAACACCGAACGCTTCCACGCGTTCGTCAGCCCTGCATCTCGGCCAGACGCGCGACATACCGCGCCAGCGTGTCGATCTCGAGGTTCACTTTGTCATCAACCTTGGACGCGCCCCAGGTCGTGACCTCTTGTGTGTGGGGAATGATGTTAACACCGAACCGCGTGTCCTCGACTTCGTTCACTGTCAGGGACGTGCCATCCAGCGCTACTGATCCCTTTGGTGCAATAAAGCGCGCAAGGCTGCGGGGGGCTTCGAATGTATATCGAACACTATCGCCTTCGGGGCGCATCTCAATAATCTTGGCCAGACCATCAACATGGCCGGACACGATATGGCCACCCAGTTCGTCACCGACCTTGAGTGCCCGTTCAAGGTTGATTTTCTGGCCCTCGACCCACGCGCCAACATTGGTTTTGTCCAGTGTTTCCGCGCTAATCTCAACATCGAACCAGTCTGACCCAAGCTCCACCACGGTCAGGCAGACTCCACTACACGCAATGGACGCACCAATGTCGATGCCCGACGTATCATAGCTGGTTCCGATCCGGGCGCGTAGATCACCGCGCCTTTCGAGGCTGCGTATCTCTCCCATGTCGGTCACAATGCCGGTAAACATGAACTTGCCCTCGCTGTCGTAACCCGCACAAAACATAGCGGATTTTGATTCTCAGAACGCCGCCCGTTGTGCTAGTCTTCGGGCAGTTCGAGGGATACTGCGCCGACATGACAAACACAACGGGCAAACCCAAGACACCCGCACGCCGCGTTTTCCTTTTCCTGCAAGGACCACATGGTCCGTTCTTAAACGAACTGGCAGAGCGATTGCGCGAAACCGGGGCGACCTGCTTTCGCGTAGCGTTCAACGCGGGGGACGGATCACGATGGCGGGATAGATCATCTTTGCTGGATTTTCGGGACGATCTGTCAGAGTGGCCGGGAACCTTCACAGATTGGCTCAAAACAACGGAAACGACCGACCTCGTTCTTTACGGCGATGTGCGCCGTCACCATGCCGACGCGATCAAGATCGCCAAGGCCGCCGGGCTAACCGTGCATGTGTTCGAAGAAGGCTATCTGCGTCCCTATTGGGCGACCTATGAACGCGACGGATCGAACGGCAATTCAAAGCTCATGCAGATCACGCTAAATCAGATGCAGAACGCGCTCGACCGAACAGCGGTTGTGCCTGCCCTACCACCTGACCAGTGGGGCGATTTACGGATGCACATGGTGCACGGGGCACTTTACCATTGGCATGTGCTGTTCCGAAATCAGAGCTTCCCGCACTACCGCCCACACCGCGACCAAACTGTCGCCGAGGAATTTCGCCTTCAGCTACTGCGGCTGCTGCGGCGGCCGCGATACATGGTCGAACGCTGGATCACCACGCGTCGTATCCGCAAAGGAGGGCGTCCATTTCATGTCGTGCTGTTGCAGCTCGAACATGACGCCAGTTTCCGAGCCTTTTCGGATTTCGCCTCGCAAACTGAATTCGTGGACATGGTGATCGAAGGATTTGCACAAGGTGCACCATCGCACCACAGGCTGGTTTTCAAGGCTCATCCGTTGGAAGATGGACGCGCCCCGTTGGAACGCACGATCCGCGACAGTGCCCAAGCCCACGGCGTGTCAGATCGCGTGCATTTTGTGCGCGGTGGTAAGCTGGCTTATTTGCTCCAAGCAGCGCGATCAGCGATTACAGTGAATTCGACATCGGCGCATCAGGCCTTGTGGCGCGGCCTTCCAGTGCGGAGCTTTGGCGTCAGCGTCTATGACAAACCCGGGTTGGTGTCGCACCAATCCCTGCCTGATTTTTTCGCGAACCCGATACCTCCAGACCCAAATGCCTATGCGATTTACAGGCAGTTCCTTTTGGAAACGAGCCAAATTCCCGGCGGTTTTTATTCAGCCAAGGGGCGGTCTCAACTTTTACGCCAAGTGGTGGACAGGATGCTGTCGACCGAAGACCCTTATGATCGGCGATTGGACCCGCGCGAGACTACAGCGCAACAGTTGCGTGTCGTTCGCTGAAATCCACCAGCCCTAGTACTGGCCAAACTGACTGGATTCCGGTAACTTACCTGAAAAATATAAACCGAGGCAGTCAATAACTGGTCGAGGAGACCGAGCAGTGTTCAGTTCAAAATTTCGGTGGGCGCGGCCCATCGCTGTGGTGCTGTCGGCATCGGTGTTGGCTTCTTGCGGCCTGCCGGGCGTTGGCCCCACTAAAAATCAGATCTTTGCCGGTTCGGTTCAGCGCGAAGGCGACGCATTTGTCGTCGCCGTCAATGACCGTGTGACACGTACAACAGCGGTTGTCCCGGCGTTGGGTTTTTCCGACAAACTAAAAAATGCAGGTGTGCAAAGCGCCGACATCATTCGTCCCGGCGACGTCCTAGGCCTAACTATTTGGGAAAACGTGGACGACGGCTTGCTGGCGGGACCGACCGCCAATGCGACTGCGCTTGAGGGCGTTCAGGTTGATGGATCGGGCTTTATCTTTGTGCCGTATGCCGGACGCATCAAGGCGGCAGGTAACACGCCCGAGGCGATCCGTCGGATTATCACGGAAAAGCTTGAGGATCAGACTCCTGATCCGCAGGTCGAAGTCCGCAGGACCGCAGGCGACGGCGCTACTGTCTCAATTCTCGGTTCCGCTGGCGTTCAGGGTGTATTTCCAATCACCCGCCCGACACGCACACTTGCAGCCATGCTTGCCAACGCAGGCGGTATCGGTGAATCCGCTGAAATCGCGCAGGTCACGCTGACGCGTGGCAATGTCAGCGAAACCATCTGGTTTGAAGATCTTTACGATCATCCCAATCTTGATATCGCACTTCGCGATGGAGATCGCATTCTGATCCAAGCGGATCAAAGATCGTTCACGGCGCTTGGTGCCGCTGGCTCGCAAACGCGAATGACCTTCGACACGCAGACACTTTCCTTGGTTGAGGCGTTGGCGCAGCTTGGCGGCTTGAACGCGACCAGTGCCGACCCAACCGGTGTCTTTGTGTTCCGAAATGAACCAGCAGAGATTGCAAATGCCGTACTTGGCCGAAACGACTTGATCGGCGCGCAGCGTTTGATCTATGTGACCGACCTTACCGAACCGAATGGCCTGTTCATCGCACGTGACTTCCTGATCCGTGACGAGGATACGATCTACGTCACTGAAGCGCCCATCGTACAGTGGAACCGCACAATTGCGTCGATCACCGGAACGCTGGGCGGGGCGCAAAGCCTGTCAAGCGTCGCTACGGGCGGAACAGTCTCAGAGTAGCGGGGCGATGCAGCCTCCGACATCATTGGCACACGCCGGGAAGGAAGCTTCCCGGCGTTTGTGTGTCTACAATTCGGGGTTCCTGACGCAGGGCCGGGTCAAACGTATTCTTGAACTTGCAGGCTGGTCCGTATCGCTTGGCCGACCGGCGGGCGACGATTGGGTTGGCGTGTGGGGTGCTGCCCCAAGCGCAGAGCGGGGGATTTCTGTGGCCGAAGGTCGCGATGCACCGGTGCTGCGGGTCGAAGACGGGTTTCTGCGCTCGTTGCACCCGGGACGTGTGCAACGCGAACCTCCTTTGGGACTCGTTCTAGACAAGACAGGATTGCATTTCGAAGCGTCGCGCCCTTCAGACCTCGAAAACCTACTGATCGAAGACCCACTTGACGATTCCGCGCTGCTAAACTCCGCGCGGGACCTGATCGGACGGTTCCAACGGTCGCGGCTATCGAAATACAGCGCTTACGATCCTGACCTGACTGTACCCGAGCCGGGCTATGTGCTGGTACTGGACCAAGCCGAAGGCGATGCATCAGTTCTGGCCTCAGTTCCCGGAGCTGACATGTCACGCGCTCGGTTTGCCGAAATGCTGTACTATGCACAGACCGAACACCCAACAGCGCGGATCCTAATCCGGTCGCATCCCGAAACGCAGGCAGGCAAGCGACTTGGGCATTTCACCAAAGACCAAGCTCAGGGTCGGGTTTCCTTTGTCGACGGTGCATATGCGCCGATGGACCTTCTGGACGGGGCAATCGCCGTTTACACGCTGTCCTCGCAAATGGGGTTTGAGGCGATCCTTGCCGGACACAAACCCCGTGTGTTCGGAACGCCCTTTTATGCCGGATGGGGCTTGACCAACGATGAACACCAACTGATCCGACGACAACGCAAGCTCACTCGCGCACAGCTTTTTGCAGGCGCGATGATGCAATATCCGGTCTGGTATGATCCGTATCACGACCGTCTGTGCGATCTTGAGCGCGTGATCGCCACGCTTGAAGCCACACAGCGTGCATTTCTTGAAGATCGAAACGGATGGATTGGACGCGATATTCGCCTGTGGAAACGCCCGCATATGCAAGCCATGTTCGGCACACAGAAACCCATGCGGTTTGGCACAACACGTCCTGCCAAAAGCGCCAAAGTCATGGGTTGGGGCATGGCAGCGACCAACCCCGAGATTTGTGTTGAAGATGGGTTCATCCGGTCTCAGGGGCTAGGGGCGGAATTGGTGCCTCCAGTGTCACTTGTTCTGGACCCGATCGGAATTTACTTTGACCCGACCCGGCCATCGCGACTTGAAACGCTGATCGCAAAAAGCATTGACTTACCGGATCATGCACTGGCGCGCGCCCGGCGGATTATCCGGCGTGTGGTCGCCGAACAGGTGACAAAATACGCGACGGGTAGCACCTCAAAGTCTTTGGATTTGGGGGACAAACAACCCGTCTTGCTGGTTCCTGGACAGGTCGAAGACGACGCATCGGTGTTGATTGGAAGTCCCGAGGTCCAAACCAATGTTGCACTTCTCAAACGCGTTCGGGACGCGAATGCTGACGCACATATCCTTTACAAACCGCATCCCGACGTGGTCGCTGGTCTGAGACCCGGAACAGTGGCGGATGCCCGCCAATGGGCCGACGATATCGTGACCGATGTTCCCATGGCGCGTCTGCTGACGCAGGTGGACGCGGTCTGGACGATGACTTCGCTTGCTGGGTTCGAGGCGTTGTTGCGCGACGTCCCCGTGACAACGCTGGGATTGCCGTTCTACGCGGGATGGGGACTGACGACAGACTTGTGCCCAACCCCGTCCCGGCGCGGTCAGGTTATTTCGGTAGAGATGTTAGTTCACGCGGCACTGATCGAGTATCCGCGCTATTTCGATCCTGTCACCAAACAGGCCTGCCCGATTGAAGTTGCCTTGGATCGCCTCAACACGGGAGATGTGCCGCGATCAAAAACACTGCGCCTGCTGGCAAAGGCGCAAGGAGTGATGGCCAGTTACGCTTGGCTTTGGCGCCGCTGACGCGTCCAACTCTGCACCACATCATCGCCGCTCTGCCGCACAGATGTCAGTCCAAAGCGTGGGGCTTCAGCCAATGTGTCCAAACCCAATGCGCCCAATGCCGGGCGACCCTCAGCACCAATAACAACCCCCCCAATATGCAAATCAAGCCGGTCAACCACATCGGCCGCCAGAAGGCTTGCCGCGAGTTCGCCACCACCTTCGCAGAACACGCGGGTCAATCCAGCGCGTCCCAATGCAAGCATCATTGACGGAATGTCTACTTGTCGGCCATGCAGCGGCACTTCGATCAGCTCGGCTCCGCGTTCGGCCCAAGCCTTCCGCGCGTTTTCCGGCGCGTCTTCGGCATGACACAGCCACACCGGGGCAACGTCCAAAGTTCGGGCGAGGTTGCTGTTGATAGGCAGGTCAAGTCTGCGGGAAACAACAATGCGCACAGGTTGTCGGGGCACGTCAAATCCACGCACCGTGAGCAAAGGATCATCCGCCCGTACGGTGCCTGCCCCCACCATCACCGCGTCATGGGTCGCGCGTAGCTGGTGCACGTAGGACCGGGTGTGCGGCCCTGTGATCCACTGGCTATCGCCGCTGGCGGTTGCAATTCGACCGTCTAGGCTTGTCGCCAACTTGAGCGTCAACAAGGGACGGTCCATTTCGATGCGGCAGAAAAACCCGGCATGATCCTTCGCCGCCTCATCAGCGCAGACACCGGTGTCTACTTCGACACCAGCGGCGCGTAGTCGGACAAAACCTTGGCCTGACACACGCGGATCCGTGTCCAAAAACGGGGCCACGACACGCGCAATGCCAGCGGCGATCAGCGCATCGCTACAAGGCGGGGTTTGACCATAGTGGGCACAGGGTTCAAGCGTGACATAAGCCGTTGCTCCGCGCGCAGCCTCACCGGCCCGCGCGAGCGCCTCGGTTTCGGCATGCGGGCGACCTCCCGGTTGCGTCCAGCCTTCTCCGACAATCGCCTCATCCTTGACGATGACACAGCCTACCGCAGGATTGGGCCAGGTGTTGCCCATCCCGCGTCGGCCCAGTTCCAACGCCCGGTGCATATGGCGCACATCATCCGGGCGCATGGGGCAGGGTCACTCTTCAGATTTGGGTTTATCTTTTTCGGTTGGTCGCAGTTCGCTGACGAACTTATCGAAATCATCAGCTTCCTGAAAGTTTTTGTAGACGCTGGCAAAGCGCACATAAGCGACCGTGTCGATCCGAGCGAGTGTCTCCATGACGATCTCACCAATCTGTTTCGACGCGATATCGGTTTCACCAAGGCTTTCCAGACGCCGAACGATGCCCGAAATCATCTGATCGATCCTTTCCGGATCAATCGGACGTTTCTGCATGGCCATACGGATCGAGCGTTCCAGTTTATCCCGGTCAAAGTCCTCGCGCCTGCCGTTTGTCTTGATGACAACCAGATCGCGCAATTGCACGCGCTCATAAGTTGTGAAACGGCCTCCGCAGGCCGGGCAAAAGCGTCGGCGCCGAATGGCAACATGGTCCTCTGCAGGACGGCTGTCTTTCACCTGTGAGTCGATATTTCCGCAAAACGGGCAGCGCATTGGCCGTTCCCCTCTTTTTTCGTCTCTGCCTCAAACTGTGGGTTTTCCCCACTTATCCACAGTCACTATAGGTCAGCCGCGAAGTTTTGGGTAGAGGGGAATTCATGCCGCAATTTGTGGTGGTGCAGATGCATCATGTGTTGGGGGCGATCCTGGAAACGCGGAAACTTGCCTAAGACAGGTTCGCCACCACCCGCCGCGTATGGGGTGCTGTCCGATGCTCAAACAGATAGATGCCCTGCCATGCGCCCAGTGCCAGTCGACCAGTCGTGACGGGGATCGACAGACTGACTGGCAGCAAAGCAGCCTTGATGTGCCCCGGCATATCATCCGGCCCTTCATATGTGTGCGTTAGATAAGACATGGATGGGTCCGTGGTCGGCGGAACCAATCGGTGGAAGAATTCTGCCAGATCGGTGCGAACTTCGGGATCAGCGTTTTCCTGGATCAGAAGGCTGGCCGACGTATGTTGGACGAACAAGGTCAATAGACCAGTCCCGTGAACCCAAGCCGACACGGTTTCGGTGAATTCGTACAGGCCCGGCCCGGTTGTGTTTATCTGGAAAACAGTCTGCATAAATGAACAATACCCGTAACGCAGCAGAGCGCTATGCTCATTCCCACGGACGCGGGCTGCAAACGGCGACGCGACAGTGTGACAGGGAGACCGACAATGAACGAGATTACCCCGACCAAACGCATGACCGCCAAGGACTTTGATCAAGAGTTGCTTGAACTTTATGACTACTACGCACACGGCAAGATCACCAAACGCGAGTTTCTGGATCGCGCAGGCAAATTCGCAGTGGGCGGCCTGACCGCAGCGGCGCTTTTGAACATGATGTCCCCGAACTATGCCTTGGCTGAACAGGTGAGTTTCAATGACCCTGATATCGTGGCGGAATACATCATGTATCCGTCCCCGAACGGACATGGCGAGGTGCGCGGCTATCTGGTGAAGCCCGCCAACCTTACTGGCCCTGCCCCGGCAGTTGTGGTCATTCACGAAAATCGCGGCCTCAATCCATATATTGAAGACGTGGCACGTCGAGTGGCCAAGGCAGGCTTTATAGCGTTAGCCCCCGACGGGTTGACTAGCGTCGGCGGGTATCCAGGCAACGATGCCGAGGGGCGGGAATTGCAGCGGACAGTCGATGGCGAAAAACTGATGAACGACTTCTTCGCAGCCTATGAATTCACGGCAAGCCACGAGGACACGACCGGCAAAGTGGGCTGCGTCGGCTTTTGCTATGGTGGCGGCGTTTGCAATGCAATGGCGGTGGCCTATCCAGAACTGGGCGCGTCCGTGCCATTCTACGGACGGCAAGCCAGTGCCGATGATGTCCCGAATATTCAGGCTCCACTATTGCTGCAATACGCCGAACTTGACGAGCGGATCAACGAAGGTTGGCCCGCCTATGAAGCGGCATTGCAGGAACATGGAAAAACGTACACCGCCCATATCTATCCAGGCGTGAATCACGGGTTCCACAACGATAGCACACCCCGCTACGACGAAGCCGCAGCAGAACTCGCATGGGATCGCACCATTGCGTTCTTCAACGAGCATTTGAGCTAACCTAACAGCCCCGGGGGAACCCGGAGCAACCCCTTCTGCGTTGATGATCTGGCAACAGATATCAACGCAGAGGACATTCATGATCCGCAAGACCCTATTTATCACCGGCGCGTCCACCGGCATCGGTGAAGCAACTGCGCGCGCAGCGGTTGAACACGGCTGGAATGTTGGCCTATTCGCGCGGTCCGAGGACAAACTCGCAGCTCTTGCCAAAGAGTTCGGCGACCATGGCCTTGCCCTTCCCGGTGATGCGACCGATCTTGCTTCGCAAACCAAGGCATTGGCCAAGTTGGCCAATGCCTATGGATCGGTCGATGCCGCTTTCGCAAACGCGGGAATGGGCGTGGGCGTTTCCGGAACCGACGAAGGTGAACCGGATGAGTGGCAAAAATTGGTGCAACTGAATATCATGGGCCTGCTTTGGACGACAAAGGCGGCGATGCCGCATCTCAAGTCCTCCAAAGGCCAGCTTTTGATGACAGGTTCCGCTGCAGGGCGTGTGCACATCAAAGGGTCCGTCTATGGCGCGTCCAAATGGTTTGTGCATGGCTATGGCGGAAACATCGCGCAGGAGATGATGCGCGAATGGGGTGGCCGCTGCACCGTGATCGCACCCGGCATGGTGGACACGCCGTTCTTCGACGACGCCAAGCCCGACAAACTGAAACCTGAAGACATGGCTAGGTCGGTGGTCTTTGCTTTGCAGGCTGACCCACGCGCGACCATTCAAGAAGTCTTTGTAATGCCTACAAATTAAGGTGGCGATGATGACAAAGGACAACACAGATCCGAAAACCGGACCCGGCTCCACATCAGACCCGAACCAAGCCGATCGCAGTGGCTTTCCCTGGCCTGACAAATACAAGGACGTGCCAAAAACGTCGGACAGTCCGAAGCAGACAAACCCGGACCCGCAAACAGGCCCGGGTACGACAACCGATCCCAATCAGGCAGATCGCACGTAAAGAAAAGGCGCGCCACCCAAGGCGCGCATTTTGCGTCAAGATGTGCCTGTCGGGGCCGTGGCCACCACCGGGCTTGTCGACGGCTGCGGCATGACAGTGTCAACAATATCCCCAGCACTCTGACCGTTCGGAACGTTCGGGTCAGGATAGGCCAAGGCCGTGACAGGCAAAAGCAAGAGCAAAGCAATCAGGGTGTGTTTCATCTGAGTGTCCTTTCATGACACTCAGATGGGAATTCCCGACCTACGCAAAAACGCGTAATTGCGCAGGGCCACTGTGCAAGACAGACCTTTCACTTATGTGTGAAATCTGTCGCTCACCTGAAAATGCTGTCGCCCTGCTGATCCACCAGCATGCGCGCTTTGTTCATTGATGCAGCGCACGCTTCTTCGAACCCTTGCAAAGTGTCAGCGCGCATCATGAAATGCGATTTGACCTCGCCGTTGATCTCTTTCTCAATCCGCGCGCCAATGCGCCACGTCCCACCATCTCTGACGGGTTCGGCAAAGATCTTGTAGCCGTTGTGGGTTTCTGTCGGGGTCGAAGGCGGTGTGCTTGACCCACCGCCTCCGCCAAAAAGCTTTTTCAGAAAAGACATCGCTTACTGATCCAAGAACGACCGCAGCTTGCGCGACCGGCTGGGGTGCTTGAGTTTGCGCAGCGCCTTGGCCTCGATCTGACGGATACGTTCGCGCGTCACGCTGAACTGTTGACCGACCTCCTCGAGCGTGTGGTCGGTGTTCATACCGATGCCAAAGCGCATCCGCAGAACACGTTCCTCGCGAGGGGTAAGCGACGACAGAACCCGTGTCGTGGTTTCCTTGAGGTTTTCCTGAATGGCGCTGTCCAGCGGCAGCACGGCATTCTTATCCTCGATGAAATCACCAAGCTGGCTGTCTTCCTCGTCACCAATCGGCGTTTCCAGCGAAATCGGTTCCTTGGCAATCTTCATCACCTTGCGAACCTTCTCCAAAGGCATCTGGAGCTTTTCGGCCAGTTCTTCCGGCGTCGGTTCGCGACCGATCTCGTGCAGCATCTGACGACCTGTGCGGACCAGCTTGTTGATCGTTTCGATCATATGGACAGGGATACGGATCGTTCGTGCCTGATCCGCGATGGACCGGGTGATCGCCTGACGGATCCACCACGTTGCGTAAGTGCTGAACTTGTAACCACGGCGGTATTCGAACTTATCAACCGCCTTCATCAGGCCGATGTTGCCTTCCTGAATGAGGTCAAGGAACTGCAAACCACGGTTCGTATATTTCTTGGCGATGGAGATCACGAGGCGCAGGTTTGCTTCGACCATTTCCTTCTTGGCCTGACGGGCCTCTTTCTCGCCCTTCTGAACCTGCTGCACGATGCGACGGAATTCAGAGATGTCGAGGCCAACATACTGACCGACCTGTGCCATATCCGCACGCAGTTCTTCGGCTTTTGGCAACGAGCGTTCGATGAACATCTGCCAGCCACGACCTGCCTTCTCGGCCATCTCGTCAAGCCAGTTTGGGTCAAGCTCGCGACCGCGATACGCATCGATAAACTCGCGACGGTTGATGCGGGCTTGGTCGGCCAGCTTCACCATCGCACTGTCAATCGACATAATCCGTTTATTGATGCCGTAAAGCTGGTCAATCAGCGCTTCGATGCGGTTGTTGTGCAAGTGCAGTTCGTTCACCAGCACCACGATTTCAGAGCGCAGTTTCTGATACCGCTCTTCGTCACCTGTGCTGAACGATCCATCCTCGTTCAGCGTGGCCGAGATGCGGTTGTCCTGCATGCTGGCCAGTTCTTCATAGTCCTGGGCAATACGATCCAACGTTTCCAGCACGCGCGGCTTCAGCGCGGCTTCCATCGCGGCGAGCGACATGTTGGCCTGCTCGTCTTCATCATCGTCGTCTTCTCGGCTGATAGGATTGCCATCCGCATCAAGCTCTTGGCTGTCGCTGCTTTCCTTTTCGGACGATGTATCGGACCCCGCGACAACACCCGGGGCGACATCTTCGTCCTCTCCCATTTGGTTGCCGAAGGTCGTTTCAAGATCGATCACATCCCGTAGAAGGATGTCTTCGCTCAAAAGTTCTTCGCGCCAGATCGTGATCGCCTGAAACGTCAGCGGGCTTTCACAAAGTCCGGCGATCATCGTGTTGCGACCGGCTTCGATCCGTTTCGCGATCGCGATTTCGCCTTCACGGCTCAGCAGCTCGACGCTGCCCATTTCCCGCAGGTACATGCGCACCGGATCGTCAGTGCGATCGAGCTTTTCTGATGTGCCCGACGACAGAGTGACTTCACCCGGCTTTGCCGTTTGCACAAGGTCGGTTGTGCCCTTGTCTTCGTCTTCGTCGGCTTCCTCGTCCTCTTCAGTGACTTGGATGCCCATTTCGGACAGCATCGACATGACGTCTTCGATCTGGTCGGAACTGACCTGATCTGGGGGCAGAACTTCGTTTAGCTGATCATATGTGATGTAACCGCGCTCTCGAGCTTCGGCGATCATCTTTTTGACCGCAGCTTGGCTCATGTCGAGGCTTACATCGTCCTCGCGGTCTTCGGTCTTGGCGTCGTCGTTATCTTTGGCGGCCATGGATGCTCCTGTCGAGGCGGGGCGATTCGATTGACCCGAATCATTAGCGCGAATTAGTGATTCGCACACCCGTTTACCCTTTTTCGTTTACGCTTTCCTTAGCAAAACACCGTCAACTCCGGGGTTTTTCGAAGCGAATGGTTTCCATCAAAGCGGCAAATGCGCTTCGTTCTTCTCGATTGATCGCGGCCCCGTTCGGACCAAGATCGTATTCGGCCTTGTCTTCTGACTGCGCTTTTTGCGCAATTTGCCGTGCTGCGGCGGCCTGACTTAACCGCCAGGTCAGCGTTTCATCTGCCGAACCATACAAGTCCTCTGTCGCCTCGGCAATTTCAGCATCAAGTCCAATGCCTGCTTCAAGTTTTGCCAATTCCTCACCGATGGTCAGGCGGGCCAAATCAGGGTCCCCCGCATTGCGGACACACGGTGTTATGGCCACATGGCGTGCCCGGCACAACTTTTCAAGGGCAGGCTCACCAAGAGCGGCATCTGCAGCCGCCTGAACGGCCTCGGCCGAAGCGCCTGCATGTTGCAAAAGGCACAATCGCAATGCAGCATGATCCGGATCGACACATGTCATGTCCTCAAGTTGCGACTCGAATTCGGGTACCAAATCAGGCGTCGACAGCAATGCCGCGAGAATAACTGCTTCACGCAACCGGTTCTCCACGTCCTGCCCACCTGCAACCAGCATAGACGTCAGCGTCCCTTCGGACGGTTTCGCAGGCATGGACGCATTGAACCGGCGCGCCGAACTTTGGCCTTGGCCACCCTTCGAGGGTGACCGGAACAACGCCCAGCGCAATTGTTTGATCTCTTCTCCATAGTGGCTGCGAAGCGACGGGTCTTGAATTAAACGGATGCGTTCGCGCAGCGTCTTGTCCAAAGCCGCTTTGCGTTCTGGGCTGTCGAAAACCCGACCTTCGGTTTCGCGGCGCCAAAGCAACTGAACCATCGGTTGCGCCGACTCAAGCAACGCGCGCATCGCATCTCGTCCCTCGGACCGGATCAGGTCATCCGGGTCTTTGCCTTCCGGCAAAAGAACAAAGCGCAGGGATTTGCCCGCCTCAAGCAACGGCAGCGCCGTGTCAATGACACGGTAAGCCGCGTTCAACCCGGCTTTGTCGCCATCCAACGCCATGATCGGCTCGTCCGTGATACGCCACAGCATCTGCAACTGGGTCTCGGTCACCGCAGTACCCAAAGGAGCCACCGCCGCCTCAAACCCACCTGAGGCAAGGGCGATCACGTCCATATACCCTTCGGCAACAATCAACGGCTGTCCTTTGCCAGCTGCTTCGCGCGCCGGACCCTGATTATAAAGCGTCCGACTTTTGTCAAAGAGCGGCGTTTCAGGGCTGTTCAGATACTTGGCGTTGTCGTCCGGATCCATCGCTCGACCGCCAAAGGCAATCGCCCGCCCCCGCGCATCACGGATCGGGAACATGATGCGGTTGCGGAACGTGTCATAGGGCTTGCCCCCCTTTTGAGACGGTTTCGCAAGTCCGGCTTCTATGATCTTTTCTGGCGCAACCCCCTGCCCAGTCAGGTGGTCCCAAAGCGATTGCCAACCGGGCACAGCAAACCCGATATCGAAACGGTCCTGTGTGTTGTCATCCAGCCCGCGCCGCGCGAGGTAATCGCGCGCATTCGACCCTGCACCGCTACGCAATTGCAGGCGAAAGAACCGCACGGCTTTTTCCATGACCTCGACCAACTCGGTGCGATGGTCCGCCTTTTCCTGAGCCTTGGGATCACGGGCGGGCATCTGCATACCTGCCTCTGTTGCCAGAATCTCAATGGCTTCCATGAAGCCAACATTTTCGGTCTCACGAACAAAAGAAATGGCATCGCCTTTGGCATGACATCCAAAGCAATAATAATAACCCTTGCGGTCATCGACGTGGAAACTGGCCGATTTTTCCTGATGGAACGGGCAAGGCGCCCACATATCACCCTTTGCCTGATTGGACTTTCGGGTGTCCCACAAGACCTTGCGCCCCACCACCTGTGTCAGGCTGATGCGGGTGCGCAGTTCATCCAGAAAATTTGGTGGCAGGCTCATGCCAAGAATATCGGATTTCGGTGGCCGAGAGTCCAGTGGCGCAACTGTCCAGATAGAGTGTCTTTGCGATCTGGCCTACTGAGACAGGCAGGTTTGATAAAGCGCATTGCTGACTTCGGGTGTCATCTGCTCTTCCGGCAGTGAATAGATCCAGCTGACAAGGTTGACCGCAAGCACTTCGTCATTCTTGGACATGTTGGGAATGTTGCGCAGGATTCGCCGTTCGGCGCGGCGCTCGTTGGATCCATTCTTACGCTCGGTCATGATATTCGTCGCGATCTGACCGATCTTGCGACACTCAGCCTCTTTATCCTGCGCCATGGCCGGTACGGATAGGCTGAAGGTCAAAGCAAACGTGGCAAGCAAAGTACGGATCATGGACGTCCTCGTGAATTGGGCCGGGTCAAGCCAACACCTAACCCAGCCCAATCACATTGTCATCCGTCAGAGGCCCTTGGCCCGATAGCTTGCTGCAACCTTTGTGATCGCTACGATATAGGCCGCTGTCCGCAAGTCGCTGACGTCATCCCGCCCGTGCCACACTTCGCGCATCGACTGGTAGGCAATACGCATTGTGTCATCGAGACCCGAGCGAACCAGTTCCAATTCATCCGCACCGCGCAGATATTTGCCTTTGAAATCCGGCGTCATCGACCATTTGTCACCCAGCATGTCATCCAGTCGCTGCAATTCGTCGATGACCAACTGGTGCCGCGCTTCTTCCTGACGGCGCTGCATCCGGCCAAAGCGAATGTGGCTTAGGTTCTTGACCCATTCGAAATAGGACACTGTCACACCGCCTGCGTTGGCATACATATCTGGAATGACAACCGTGCCCTTGGCTCGCAGAACGTCGTCGGCACCCGCTGTGATAGGACCGTTCGCAGCTTCGATGATCAGCGGCGCCTTGATCCGGGAAGCATTGGTCAGGTTGATGACACCTTCAAGCGCCGCCGGAATCAAGATATCGCAATCCGCCTCAAGCACCTCTGGACCGTCCGCTGTGTGGCGGGCATCCGGATACCCGCTGACGCCGTCATGTTTGACGATCCAGTCGCGCACTGCTTCAACGTCAAGGCCATTTTCGTTGTACAAGGCACCGTCGCGTTCGATGATACCGACGATCTTGCACCCGTCTTCGGCACCCAGAAACTTGGCCGCGTGATAGCCCACGTTGCCCAAGCCCTGCACGACAACACGTTTGCCATCAAGTGTGCCGGACATGCCGGCGGCTTTGATGTCTTCGGGGTGGCGGAAGAATTCCCGCAACGCGTATTGCACGCCCCGCCCGGTCGCTTCGACCCGTCCGGCAATACCACCATTGTTGATGGGTTTGCCCGTTACGCAGGCCCGGGCATTGATGTCGGTGGTGTTCATCCGCGCGTATTGATCCGCGATCCATGACATCTCGCGTTCGCCGGTCCCCATATCGGGGGCAGGCACGTTCTGGGCCGGATGGATCAGGTCGCGTTTGGCCAGTTCATAGGCAAAGCGGCGGGTGATCTGCTCCAACTCGTATTCATCATATTCACGCGGGTCGATCCGCAGCCCACCTTTGGAGCCGCCAAACGGTGCTTCGACCAAGGCGCACTTGTAGGTCATGAGCGCGGCAAGCGCCTCAACCTCGTCCTGATGCACCGACGGCGCAAAGCGAATACCACCTTTGACCGGCTCCATATGTTCAGAGTGCACAGAGCGGTATCCGGTGAATGTCTTGATCTGACCGCGCAGGCGCACGCCGAACCGGACAGTATAGGTTGCATTGCAAACCCGGATCTTTTCTTCGAGGCCCGGCGGAAGATCCATCAGCGCAACCGCGCGATTGAACATCAGGTCAACTGACTCTCGAAATGTCGGTTCATTGGCTGGTATCGTGCTCATTTGTCCCTCCCGAGCGTTTCGGCACTTCGCCGTCTTATTTCACCAGCCTATGACAGCTTGGTTAATTTTATAACGCTTTTCCTGAGACAAGGTTTAGCGAACGAAGTGGCGAAATGTGGTCCACTGTTTCACGCGGGGCATCAATAAGGCCACCAAACACCGAATTATCCATGAAAAACAATACGCTTCTTATTTTCTCCACAATTCAAGCCGCAATCCCGCCGTGTTTCGCCTTCACATCTCCCAATATCTAAGTGGGGTGTCAGTCCGTCCTGAAAGGGCGGGAAAGAGGTAACAAATGATCGGATTAAGCAACCTTCTGCCAAGGGTGCGGACCGAGACGCGGAGCAAGTCAAAGTTGCGGTCCAGTGTGGCCTCAATTCTGTCCCGCTACACTCGGGAAACCGATGGCAACATGACAATCTTCGGGATTGCCGGTGTTTTCATAATGTTGGTCTACGGCGGGATCGGGATCGACATGATCTATTCCGAAGTGGAACGGACACGTCTGCAAAACACGCTTGACCGCGCCGTTCTCGCGGCTGCGGACCTTGAGCAGCAAATCGACCCGCAAACACTCGTCCAAGATTATCTGACAAAGATGAACCTCGGCGATACGCTTGCGAATGTGAACATCTCGGTTGATTCGGGTTTGAATTACCGGACGGTCACCGCCGAAGCGCAGCGGACGTTCAATGCGAACTTCCTCCAGATCCTCGGGTTCGATCAGCTTCAGGCAACCGGCCTTGCTGCAGCGGAAGAGCGGATCTCGAACATCGAGATTTCGCTGATCCTCGATATCTCTGGCTCTATGGGCCAGAACGAAAAAATCGAGAACCTCCGCACTGCTGCGACCGAATTCGTTCAGACCGTTATCAACAACGACGATGCCGGCCTGACGACGATCAGCATCGTCCCATACAACGCGACGGTCAGCCTTGGGCCGACCGTAGGCCAGCACTATACGCTGACGGACGAGCACGATATCTCGAACTGTGCGATCTTCCCGGACAGCGCGTTTACGTCTCGTGCGATTTCGCCGACCGAAGCCCTGCAACGTCTGGCGCATTTCGATCCGTATACTCTGGATCAGAACACAGTTGTAACGCCTGACTCGTGGTGCCCTACAGGTACATACGGCGCAGTCATCGCACACAGCTCGGACGAGCAAGAGTTGATCGACCACATTGCTACCCTGAGCGCTGGCGGCAACACTGCCATCGACCTCGGGATGAAATGGGGTGTGGCGCTCCTTGATCCGTCAGCCCGTTCTGTTGTGACTGGTCTGATCGCCAGTGGCGACGTGGTGCCTGAAGCCGCAGGTCGCCCTGCAGCCTATGACGCGCCTGACGCCCTCAAGATCGCGGTGGTCATGACCGACGGCATGAACACGACCCAGTTTGATCTTGCCCCTGAATATGCCAGCGGCATGTCCAATATCTGGATCGACGATCGCGGTGACAACGATGCGACCAACGATCGTTTCTCGCACCAAGTCCGTGACTGGAGCGGAACCAACAACGACGTCTATTTTTGGTCCCGGTTCGAATACAATAGCTGGAACGACAAGTATCGAGCCACTCCGGACGGCGGCAACAGCGCACGCCGGATGACCAATGCCGAAGTCTTTGCGCGCTGGGGCACACGTGCTTTCGGCCAGCGGTTCTTCCGCCGCCCGTATTATGACGGCTGGGTGTCGTACAACCAGTACTATAATGCTTACTATGCCTATACACCGATTGTTTCGGGCGACGAGGCCGATGACCGTCTGTCGACGATCTGTAGTTCCGCCCGTGACGCAGACGTCACCGTCTTCGCCATTGGTTTCGAAGCCCCCGACGAAGGACAGGCCGCAATGCGCGACTGTGCGTCTTCGCCGGCTCACTACTTCCCTGTCGAAGGTCTTGAAATCTCCGACGCGTTCCAGGCGATTGCCCGGACCATTAACCAGCTGAGGTTGACACAATGATGCGGTTTATTCCCAAAAAAATCCGCAGCTTTCTGCGGGACGAAAGCGGCTCTGTCGTAACGATCCCCTTCGTCATCTGGATGCCGGTGTTCCTGGCCGTGATCGTCGCGGGTATGGAAGTCGGGGCGCTCTCGATCCGACACACGCAGCTTGAGCGTGGATTGGACCTCGCAGTTCGCGAAGTGCGTCTGGGCACAGGTGAGAACATGGATCATGACACGATCAAGACCATGATCTGTGACAACACCACCCTTCTCACCGATTGCCAAGACATGCTGCGTCTTGAAATGATCCCGCTTAGCCTTCGTGATTGGACAGAACCAGCACGTGACGCAGACTGCTACGACTCTGCAGAACCCGTGCGCCCGCTGCGCCAGTTTGATCCGGGTCAGCCCAACGAACTGATGCTGCTGCGCGCCTGCTACAAGTATAAGCCGATTACTCCGGCTGGAAGTGTAGCGGCAGCAATGCCCAAAGATGCCGATGGTTACGCCGCAATCGTGTCCTTCTCGGCCTTCGTCCAGGAGCCTTACTAATGACTGCTCGTATTCAGAAAAGTGTGTCGCGGTTCTTCCGCGACACCAAGGGCGATGCTTCGCTTGAGGCAATCATCATCCTTCCGGCCCTGATCGTGATCTTTGCAATCTCGTGGCTGTATTTCGACGTGATGCGCCAACAGGCCATCAACCAAAAAGCCAACTACACCATCGGCGACATCATTTCGCGTGAAACGGAAATCCTTGATGAAGCCTATATCGACAATGCCCGGAACCTGCTGTTCCATCTGGCACAGGCCCAAGGCGATGATGTCGACCTGCGGATCTCTGTGGTCCAGTATAACGGCAACGGTAACGGCGCAGTAAATGGCTGTAACGGCGAAGGCGCCTGCACTGGCCACGGCGACGGCGCCTACGACCTTGTCTGGTCTGCGGCACGTGGCGACTGGTCCGCACTAAGCGATGGCAGCTTGGACACCTATCTTCCGCTGCTGCCGATCCTTGCAATTGGAGACCAAACCATCATCGTCGAAACACGCGACTGGTATCAACCGCTGGTTCATTTGGCGAATGACGGCTTTGACATTGCGACCTATTCCTTCACACGTCCCCGCTTTGCATCGCAGGTGATCTTTGAAGGGGCCAATGATGGGTCAGGCAAGCAATGGCAAAACAACGGCTGGGGCAATGGTGATCAGGATGCTCCGGGTGGCTCGCTCTGCAACAACAACGCAGAAAACGCCGACGAAGGGGATGCAAGCGCCGAATGTGCCTCGACCACCACGAAGCCGACCAACGGCAAAGGCAAAAAGAAGAATACTTGATGCCTATGCCTGACGCCGGGCCACCATCACGGCAATGATGTCAGCCATCGGGCGGGCCTGTGACCCAGGTGTCACCCCGCCCACGGCAACCCGGCGACCCAGACGCCACCACAAACCCGGCTGCCACGCCCGTGGCGCCGGGTTCTTTAATTTCAGGGTAAAGCCATTCGACGGCTTCATCGCAAACGCCCCCCGACTGACAGCAACAATATCCTCAACCCGAGCGATCAATGTGCCATCGCTGTCCGTCAACGCCTCTTCCGTCAGATAAAGCTTGCGTGTCGTCGCCACCTGCAGCTTGTGCGCCATCCAAAGCGAAATCAAACCCATCCCGATTAGGAACGCCTGCCATAGCAGGTTCGCTGGCGGTTGCACAAAAGACAGATACAACACCAGGCCGCCCAGCGTCAGCAACATGCCAATACCGATGATGCGACGGGGACCACGGGGGTCGACCTCGGCAAGGATATCGTCGTTCATGGCGTCTCTCCTGTGATGCAAAGACGCCGATAGCGCATTCACACCATCAAGGCGAGACTGCTCTGCCGATCTCCGATCCGCGTTCCTCGGGTTCGTCGTCGATTAGTTCGGTCGGAAAGCCGGGTGCCGTGATCGAAAGCCCAGTCGCTTCTTCAAGCCGCTCAATCAGCCGATCCGACTGCGCCCGATCACCGTACCGCGCCTGTCCATCCTTAACGATGTCAATGAGCAAGGGCGACAGCTCCAGCGGGACGTCCTTTGCATCTGCCAAGGATTGGAACAGACCAATATCCTTGAGCACCAAATCAAGCGTGAAATCCACGTTGCGGTTGCCGGACAGGATCAACTGGCTTTCGGTTTCATGTACAAACGAGGTGCCAGACGACGCCTTGATCGCCTCGTAAGTCGTGCCAAGATCGATCCCGTGCGCCGCCATTGTGGTCATCGCTTCGCATAGGCTGGCCAGATGAATTGTGGCCAGATAATTGGTCATCACCTTAAGCACCGATGCGCTGCCCACCTCGCCCGTGTGCAACACACGGCGCCCCATAAAGGTCAGCAATGGCAGCACTGTCTCAAACGTCGCGCGGTCACAGCCTGCAAAGATCGATATATTGCCCGTCGCCGCGCGGTGGCAACCCCCAGAAACAGGCGTGTCCGCCGCTTGCCCGCCCCGGTCCTGCACCGCCTTGGCCTGAACGCGGATCGCTTCGGCATCCGTGGTCGACATTTCCAACCAGATTTTGCCGGGTCTGATTTCCGGCAGAAGCTGATCCAAAACGGCCTGCGACGCCGCGGGACTGGGCAGACTGGTGATCACCACGTCGCAATCACGCATCACCTGTGCGGGACTCGTCCCCGCTTTGGCGCCTTTGGCCACCAGCAAATCGATCCGCGCGGGATCGAGGTCAAAAACCGTCAGGTCCACCCCGTTGCGCGCAAGTGTGCCAGCCAACTTGGCCCCGACAGCCCCCAATCCCACAAATCCAACCTGCATTTTGCTCTCCCTGTATGCCGTTAGGCGACAAGGTGCCGCTGCCAGAGAAGACCTGTCATTGCCAAAACCGACACTTGCCGACCGGCTTGTCGAAATTTCTACTCGGCGGCCATGCCGTCGGTGAACTGCAACCGCGCCAGACGGGCATAAAGACCGTCCTCGGATACCAACGCATCATGCGCACCAGATGCGACGATGCGGCCCTGATCCATCACGATAATCCGATCCGCCTTTTTCACAGTCGCCAGACGATGCGCGACGATCACGGTCGTGCGGCCTTCTGACAGTTCGTCGACCGCACGCTGAACCGCTCGTTCGCTTTCTGCATCCAAGGCACTGGTCGCCTCGTCCAGTAAGAGCACAGGTGCGTCGCGCAGGATGGCGCGGGCGATGGCGATCCGCTGTTTTTGACCACCCGACAGCATCACGCCGCGTTCGCCCAAATAGCTGTCATACCCATCTGGCAGTGCCTCGATAAAGTCGTGCGCAGCAGCAGCCTTGGCCGCGTTTTCGATCTCTGCGTCTGTCGCATCAGGACGGCCAAAACGAATGTTCTCACGTGCGGATGCAGCAAAGATCACCGGGTCTTGCGGCACAAGAGCGATGTGCTTGCGAAATGCATCCCGCGTCAACGCATCGACCCGCATGCCATCCAGGCAAATCGCACCGGAATCGGGATCGTAAAAGCGTTGGATTAACTGGATGATCGTCGTCTTGCCCGCCCCACTGGGCCCAACAACAGCCACCGTTTCGCCCGGCGCAATCCGTAGGTTCACGCCGTCCAAAGCGGCGACACCCGGGCGGCTTGGATAGGCGAAATGCACGTCCTCGAAAGTAATCTCACCGCGAACCGGCTGTGGCAAGGCAAGAGGCGTTTCGGGATCGTTGACTGTGTCTTCGGCATGCAGCAATTCGACCAATCGTTCGGTCGCACCAGCCGCACGCTGCAATTCGCCAAAAATCTCGGACAGCGCTGCAACCGATCCGGCGACCATGACCGAATAGATCACGAACTGCACCAACTCACCCGCGCTCATCATGCCGTTGCGTACATCGGTTGCACCGATCCAGAGAACACCGACGATACCGGTGAACACAAGAAAGATCACAATCGCGGTCATCTGCGCCCGCGTCCAAATCCGGCGGCGTGCGGCATCAAAGCTCTTTTCCGTCACATCGCCAAAGGCATTGCGCGAAATGTCTTCATGCGTGAATGCCTGAACTGTCTGAACCGACAACAACGCCTCGGATGCATTGCCCGAAGACGCCGCGATCCAGTCTTGGTTTTCGCGGCTCAACTTGCGCATCTTGCGGCCCAGCACAAGGATCGGCACAACCACCGCAGGCACGATCAACAGCACCATCCCGGTCAGTTTGGCCGATGTGAACAGCATCAGGATCATACCACCGAAGAACAGCAGCACATTGCGCAGCGCGATCGAGATGGACGACCCAAGCACACTCAGGATCAACGTTGTGTCTGTCGTGATCCGACTCAGCACTTCGCCAGTCATGACACGTTCAAAGAACGACGGGCTAAGTCCAATCACGCGCCCGAACACGGCTTTGCGGATATCGGCAACCACACGTTCACCCAGCCGCGTGACCAGCGCGTAACGCAGCGCGGTTCCGATGGCGAGCAAACCCGCGATGCCAAGAGCCGCCGAGAAATAGAGATCCAGCAGCGCACCGTCAGAGGTGTTGAAATTGTCGACCACCCGACGCACCGCCATCGGCAGGATCAAAGACACGCAGGCTGTCGCACTCAAAGCAAACAGCGCTGCGAGCATCAGCAGCCTGTAGGGCAGGATAAATGGCCACAAAGCCGCCAGTGATCCAATCTTCTTGGATTTCTCGCGTTCTTCGTTCTTTGCCGGTATCGGTGTCGCGTCCGCCATCAGGTTCCCATTTTTAGCTGCATTCGCTTAAACCTTGGCCTGCCCGCAATGGTCAAGCCGAACGCGCCGCAAATGCCGATTTGCCGCGCTAAAGACCTATCGAGACCGTGACAATCAGATGATTTCAGGAAGATTTTGGAGCGGGCGGCGGGAATCGAACCCGCGTCATTAGCTTGGAAGGCTAAGGTCTTACCACTACACAACGCCCGCTCAACGACACTCGACCTATGATATGGCCCGGGTCTCGTCAAGTATCTCAGGCCCGCTGATTGCCGGAAAATCCAAAAGACGACAAACGCCGTTCAGCCAAAGTCGAACACGCGGCCGATCCGCGTGCAACGACCTGCAAACCCGGCAAGCACCCCAAGATGCCATGCCAGCACCTGATTGCTGGACAAGGCAGGTCGCCCTAATACCGTTTCGATCTCGTCAATCACCTCAAGCGCGCGCAGGTTGGTGCAAGACATAAACACCGCGTCACAATCGCCGCCCTGCCCTACGTGAACCGCCGCATCGCGAACCGACTGACGCGAAATGCGCACCACGCGCTCTTCGAGCGGCTCATCGAAACTGCCGAACGAGGTAACCGCGATCCCCGCGGCCTCCAACCCTGCGATCAGGCGGTTGCTGACCGATGCCACATAGGGGCTCACCAGTCCGAGCTTTGCGATCCCCCCGGCACGACACGCCGCGATCAAGGATGTCAGCGGGTCTGAGACATGCGGCGTTGGCACGCCCGCCTTGATAAGTTCTGCCACACGCGCAGCACCGATGGCGGCACTGGCCGAGGTGCAGCCATACCCAACCGCCGACAGATCCGCACCCTCAGGCAACAACCGCGCCGAGGCGGTCAGGTTGTCTTCCATCGCACACAGGCTGTCGAGCGAAACTGTCGCGCTTGATGGCACACGAGACACCAACAGCTCCACATCCGAAGGCAAAAGCATGCGGAAATCACGCTCAATGGTTTCGTCGCTTTGCAACGTCACCAACCCGATCTGTGTCGGGCGATTCGTTTCGATCGTATAAGGCAGCGCCATCAGATCACCCGTATGTCGCGGGATTGCGGCTGCGACAGGAACTCTGCACCGGCTTCCCGGATCACGATGTTTTCCTCATGCACAAGGATTTTGCCATCGCGCACGATGACCGACGGTTCCAGAGTCAGCACCATTCCAGGCACCAGAACCGTATGATCCTGCGGAATGATCGACGGCCATTCGGTCAGTTGCATCCCCAGTCCGTGCCCCAGACGCCCCGCTTCCATCACGTCGCCGCTTGGGTTCACGATGCCATTCATCGCTTGGAAGAGATCAGCAATCGTCACACCAGGCTTGGCAATATCCGCCGCCGCATGTGTTGCGTCGATCAGCCGGTAATGGGCCGTAGCGACATCCGGCGCGAGAGAACCAATACTGAAATTCCGATCGAAATCGCAGAAATAACCGTCCCAGACCAACCCCGTGTCCAACATCAGGACATCCCCGAGTGCGAGCGGCGCATCCGTCGCAGGCGAAATCACATCGGCATAACCCGCAGCTTCTGCGGCACCAGCAAGATAGGGTACCCAATCCGCCCCTTCTTCAAGGCAAAGGCATTGGAACCTGCGAAACACCTCGGACAGCGGCATACCTGCCGAAACGCTGTCTGGAACACGGTCAAAGGCGCGGTTCGCGATTCCAGCGGCATGACGGATCTTGTCGATCTCGGCTTCGGATTTCACCATCCGCAAATGCCGTGTGATCATGGCGTCCCCGACAATCGTGCGCGGCGATAGTGCGATCTCCAACCGCCGCAGATGGGCCAGCGGCATGCGCACATGGCTTTCCATCTGATCGGCCAAACCGATTCGTCCGTTGGCTGGGACAATTTCGGACAACGCACCAATCAAGAGGGCGATGCCGTCATCCTCGTAATCAGGCGCGGCCCAAGTGCGAATATCCTTGATCCAGCCTTGCCCCATCAAATGCGCCCCGATGGACGGGATCACGGCAATCGGATCACCTGCCGCAGGGACAATCACGAACCATGGTCGCGTTGGGCTTTCCCAAAACCGGGTAAGGAATCCGGTATAATAACGGATTTCCGGCTCGGTCGTCAGCATGAGCGCAGACAAACCATGCTGTGCCATCAAAGCCTGAGCAGCACTGGTGCGCTGCTTGAATTCCTCGACTGGGAACCCAAGCGGCGATGTCATGACGCCTGCTCGCTGAGGATGATCAATACGCGAGAGTCGTTGGTGAGACCCAGCGCAGTTCCTGCCGCCAACAGCCCCGAAAAACCCGCGGCCCCCGAAGGGGTCGTCGGATATCCAGCATCCGCGCAAACTGCACTTCCCGCAGCACCTTCATCCTCCGAAATCAGCATGAAATCATCCGCATCCCGCGCCAGCCCTTTTAGCGCGATCAGAGACGGTTCTTTGCAGTCAAGCCGCCCCATTGCCGATTCCGGCCCTTCGGTGACTTGGGCCGAGCCTGCCTTGACGGATGCGTAAAGCGCCGGGGCGACCTCGGGTTCGACCACGATGATCCGGGGCGCATCGCCCCAGGCGACCCGCGCATAGGCGGCGCAGGCCGTTGCCAAACCACCAACACCCGCTTGCAGGAAAATGTGCGTCGGCGGCGCTGGCATCTGGGCTACCGCCTCCTGCATCAGCACCAGATAGCCTTCCATCAAGGTGTACGGTCGGTCGAGATAGCCTGGCCACGAACTGTCCGACAGGAGAGCCCAATCGTTGTCCGTAGCAGCCTGCGCGGCACCTGACATCGCCTCTTCATAGATCGCCCCGTGTCGGACAACTTCCGCACCAAAACTGCGCAGCCGGTCGGCAAAACCTTCGGGCACCGTATCGGCAAGGTAAACAACAGCGCGCGCGCCAAACGCCTGTGCGCCTGCCGCAACCGACAGGCCGTGGTTGCCCGCACTTGCAGTGACATAGGTTCTGCCTTTGGCGTTGCCGTCTTCGGCATCACGCGCAATCACATAGGCCGCACCCAACGCCTTGAAGCTGCCCAACCCCATGCGCGCGCGTTCGTCTTTGATATTCAGCTGCCCGACACCCGCCACCTTCGCCAAGGCAGGCGCATCGTGAAGCGGTGTAACACCGGCGGCAGGACACCGCGTCAGCAGGATTGACGGGCGGTCCGCGTCAACGCTGGGAAAAGGAATTTCTGCCAGTGTCGCAAGCACGGCATCTGCAAGGTCGGGGGTTTTGTGCAGCACGTTCATAGCCGCACTGTGACAGCACATCACCGCGTCTGTCACGCCAAGTCCGACATCCGCCGCGCCTAGACCGACCATCTGTTTGCTCTGCCTTTCGAACCGCTTTAGCGTTTGGACAAATCAAAGAAGGCCTTGTTTAGAATGACCCGTCCCAACACCACGATCCGCGCCGCCGACCATCTTGTCGATCTCCTGGTTGCCCAAGGCACGACAGCCGCGTTCGGGGTGCCGGGTGAAAGCTACCTTCCGGTCCTAGACGCGTTCTATGGGCGCGAACAGGACA
This sequence comes from Paracoccaceae bacterium, assembly GCA_024742575.1. Classification (GTDB taxonomy): domain Bacteria; phylum Pseudomonadota; class Alphaproteobacteria; order Rhodobacterales; family Rhodobacteraceae; genus Marivita. Next base: position 50,216 of record JANSYF010000003.1, read on the forward strand.
TCCGTTTTGTCACCTCCCGGCAAGAAGGCGGTGCCGCAATGGCCGCCGATGCATACGGCAAACTCACAGGCCGTCCCGGCATCTGTTTCGCCACACGTGGCCCGGGTGCGACTAATGCCAGCGCCGGGGTGCATGTCGCTTATCAGGATTCGACCCCGATGATCCTGTTCCTCGGTCAGGTCGCGCGCGACATGGTGGACCGCGAGGCGTTTCAGGAAATCGACTACCGCCGCATGTTCGGCCAGATGGCCAAGTGGGTTGCCCAGATCGACGACGCGTCGCGGCTTCAGGAATACATCTCCCGCGCCTTCAGAATGTCCATGTCGGGGCGTCCCGGCCCGGTGGTGCTCGCCCTGCCCGAGGACATGCTTTACGACGAGATCACGCAGCCCACACCACCTGCGCGGATCGAGACTCCTCGTTTTTTGCCGTCCGGTAAAAATCTGGAAAACCTCAAAACCCGCATCGCCAAAGCCCAACGCCCATTGGTCATGGCGGGGGGTGGTGGCTGGACCAAGACCGGAATCGCCGCCCTGCAGCGCTTTGCAGAAACTCAAAGCCTGCCCGTCGCCGTGTCCCTGCGATGCCAAGGGCTTATGGACAACCGCCATCCCAACTACGTCGGTCATTACGGCGTCGGCACTCCGCCCTACCTCAAAGACATCATGGCCGAGACCGACCTGCTCATCGCAATTGGCCCGCGTTTGGGGGAAATGACCACCGCCGGGTATTCGATTCTGACACCGCCAGTGCCGGATCAATCGCTGGCGCATGTCTTCCCTGAACCCGAAGAAATCGGCCGCGTCTATGAGCCGGAAATCGCGTTGGTGGCGGATACCGAAAGCTTCTGTACGGCTGTCGCTGACTGGGACCCCATCGCGCCTGACGCCTTTGCGAACCGTACGACGGACTTGCACGAACGGTACGTTTCGTTCAGCGACCCGGCGTCGGTCGGGGATGATCCGCTGGCCCCCTATTTCGCGCATCTGACCAAGGTGCTGCCCGAGGATGCAATCCTGTGCAACGGTGCGGGGAACTATGCGGGCTGGCTGCACCGCTTCTACAAGTACCGCGCACCGGGATCGCAGCTTGCCCCGACATCCGGGTCCATGGGCTACGGCCTGCCCGCCGCCATCGGGGCCGCGATCTGCGAACCCGAGCGCGAGATTTTCGCCGTCGCGGGCGACGGGTGTTTCATGATGACCTGTCAGGAAATGGCCACCGCCGTGCACCACGATCTGAACCTGACCGTGATCATTATCGACAACGCCCGCTACGGCACAATCCGCGCGCATCAGGAACGCGAATATCCCGACCGGGTGTCCGGCACGGTTCTGACCAATCCCGATTTCAGTGACTTCGCGCGGTCCTTCGGCGCATTCGCAGCCAAGGCCCCGGACTATGACAGCTTTGTCGCAGCCGTCGCCGAAGCGCGGTCGCGCAAAGGGGTCAAGCTGATCGAGGTGAAGGCCAATCCGAATTTCCTGTCACCGGGAAAACGGCTGTCCTGACGAGGTTCACAACAGGCCCGTTGCCAGCAGCAGCAGGCTTGTTGCCACGCCAAACACGGGCACTGCCATCGGCACGCGGAAATGCTGGTCAGCAGGTACGCCGGCAAGCTTGATCCGGATCAGCGCGAGGTTCACCAGAACGAAGACGAACAGCACGATCTGCGACGTGCGTTCGGCCAGCGCATCAATTGGAAAGGTCAACGCCAAAAGCAGGATCGTCACACCAACGACCAAGGTGGCAACCACAGGCGTCTGGGTTTTTGGCGAGACATAGGCCAATGGCTTGGGCAGATGTCCCCTGTCCGCCAAGCCGTATAGGACACGCGACGCCATGATCATCTGGATCAAAACGCCATTCACCGTTGCAACGATTGCAACAAGGCTGAACCCCTGTTGCAACACACTCGGCGCATCCGCGAAGACCAGTAGCAACGGTGCAGCAGATGCGGACAGCGTTTCAAGCGGGACCGCTATCAAGACCGCAGTTGTTGTTCCGATGTAAAGCACAGTCGCCAGCAAAAGCGTCCAAAGAATAGCGCGGGGCATGGTGTGGAGGGGATCTTTCACCTCTTCCGCCACATTGGCCATGTCTTCGAATCCGACAAAGGCGAAAAACGCCAGTAAGGACGCTGCGCCGATTCCGACCCAGTGCGAGCCCGCCAGCGGTGGAAGGATGTCGGTCAGCGTCACACCGGAGGGTTCGGAAAAGCCAAATCCCCAAAGCATCACAATAAGTAGCCCCGTCACCTCTATGACAGTGATCACCGCAGCGACCGTAACCGACTGGGTGATGCCCCACAAAGCGATCACTCCCATGAAGGCAACAACAACCATTGTCAGAACACCTGTAGGTGCCCCGATCAACCCGTGCAGATAGGAGGCCGCGCCCAGTGACACAGCCGCCGCCGAAACGAGGCCCGACAAAACCACCGCCAAGCCGACCACCGTAGCGAGGATCGCAGAGGAGAACCCCGCTTCGACATAAGCCGCTTCTCCGGCGCTAACAGGATAGCGGGTCGATAATTCGGCGTAGGAAAACGCGGTAAACGCAACGACCACCGCCGCCACGACAAAAGCCACCGGTGCAAATGCCCCCGCCTCTGCCGCAGTCGCGCCAACCAGGACGTATATCCCCGCGCCCACGGTCACACCCAGCCCGTAGAGCGTCAACAAGGGCACATTCAACGCGCGGCGCAGTCTGTTGTCTTGGGTCGTCATAGTCGAACCACCTATTCAGGCAGGAAAAGCGGCTTTGCCCGTCCCGTTCCGGTGTTCTAAGTCACATTCGACGTCGTGTAGATGACTTGGGTCAATCTGCGTCATTCTAGCAGATCTAAAGGGTGTCTCGGACCCATTGCGCAAATTCTGCGAATATCTGATCCGAGGCCGCACTGAAGGCGTCAATCACGGTCAGTGTTTCCGTCGATGCAGCCATCACACTCGCGGACAACCTGCGGCTGGCGACGATACTCGCATCGCGTTCCCGCACGATCCGCACCAAAAGCGTAACCTGGACATTTGCAGTTTCCCCGTCCGAGGCGACATCAGCCTGAAAGTCAATGACCTCGGTTACGAGGGCGAAATCGCCACTAACTCCCAAGGGTTTGCGACCCACATACCGCACTGCGCCTGTTGCTTCGACGGAACGCAGCATCAGCGTTTGGACCATCACGGGCGTGGGTTCGCTCCACCGGACATCGGGTAGGTATTGCGCTTGCAAGGGGTTGGGGCGGATCATAATCCGGTCAGTCGCTAACGCACCGCTGGTCGTGGGCAATTCGATGATTACGTCCCGCGCGATTGGCCGTCCGGACACGGCAGCTATGCTGTCAGGAGCGCGGAGTTCGAACACGTCCAGTGGTGTGGCAGCATCGCTCACCGCCGAGATTGCGGCACAGCCCGACAGCAGGGCCATGCCCATCAGAGCAACCACTTTGCGCATATGGGCCGATGTGATCATCGTCTGAACTCCGGTGTTTCTTGGTCAAGGAAGAACCGCGTTGGATCTCGTTGGATTTGATCGGTCAAACGGTCGAGATTTGCAATCAAGGCCCGGCTTTCCTGTGCGAGCCGCGAATAGAGCGGCAATGCGGTGGCTGTGAATTCGCGGATCGAGGGCGATGCGGCACTGGTCAGGCTGCGCAGTTCGGCAAAGGTGTCGCTCGCTGCCTGACTGGCCGCACGCAGATCAGCGGACATGCCGGGGATGTCTTCAGACACCTGTGCGATGGCAGCGTCGAGGCTACCCAATGAGTTTTCTAAACCGGAAATGATCCCGTCCAGATCCTCGTTTATGATCCGATCCGCGCCGGTGAAGGCGCGTTCTGCCGCGCCCAGCGCCCGGTCACCGGTTTCCAGCGCATTATTGATCGCGGCCAGCGTTGTATTGGCATTGGCAAAGGACACCCGCGCATCGTCAAGCGTCACCCGGGCTGTTTCCAGCACGGCTTCGGCCGATTGGCTGGAAGCGGTTAGGTTGCCGCCCACTTCGGTGGCGACGGTACGGAAGGTTTCGGCGGTCTGGCGAATGTCGGCGATGATCACGGGCAAGTCTTCGTTGGCAATCGTTGCGACCGATGCGATGGCGCGATCCGCCTCAGCCACCATTGCCCGGGTCTCGGACAGCAGCGGCGTGCCTTCGTCGCGGATCAGCGTGTCAAGCGTGCCTGCGGTTTCGGTCACGGCTTCGGCAGTGCCCTCGAGTCGCGAAATAAGCGCGTCGGTGGCTTGCAAGGTTGATTGCGCCTCTTGCAAACGCGCTGTGGCGGTTTCGCCTGTGGTGTTCAACGTCGCCATCAATGCACGGGCGTCCGCGGACAGCGCGCTGATCTCTTGCTGCAACGATTGTACCGCTGCGCGCAACTCAGCCGTTGTCAGGCTGAGTTCCGTCGCCACGTAGCTTTCTGTGCGGTTGATGGCGGATTGCGCGCTGGTCAGCGTGTCCGCACTTGTGGACAGCACCCCTTTGCCCTGTTCGGACAATTCCCCGATGGAACTGAGTGTCGAATCCGCAGTTTGAAGCACATCCGTCAAATCGCCAGTCAGCGTATTCAGCGTTTCGTTGAAGCGACTGATCTGTTCTGCAAAGTCATTGACTGTAGTGGAAATGGCAGAAACCCCATCAAGCGTTTCAGCAAAATCGGTCGACGCGGATTCTACGTTGGCGATGATGCTGTTGATGCGCTCGCGGTTTTCGGATCCCAGCAAGTCGCCTACATCGGACACAAGCTGCAACGCTTCTTCAAGCAGGCGCGGCGCATCTTCGGACAGGCTTTGCAACGTGGAACGGCCTGCAGTGATTTCGGGGACGGGCCGGTCATCTGTAGGTTCCAGCAGCGCTGCTTCGATCGAGCCCGGGCCGATGCCAACGAAGGATACGCCCGTAACGCCCTGTGCTTCGATGGTGGCCACGCTGTCGGTGCGCACCGGAGTAGCCGCGTCGACCTCGACCCGGACGAGGATTGTTCCGTCCTGATTGTCGGACAGCCGCACGTCTACCACCTGCCCGACCGGAAGTCCGCTGAAGCGTACGTCGGACGCGTTGCTAAGACCGGCAACTGAAGAGAAGCGGATGTCGTAATAGTCGAACTGTCGGTCCAACTCGACCTGTGCGAACCACAGGAAAAACCCAAGGATGCCCAGCAGCCCTGCGAGGGTGAACGCGCCGATCAGGACAAAGTTTGCCTTGGTTTCCAAGTCAGTCGCCTTTCTGGCCAGTCTTGGCCGCTCCGTCGGGCACGGCAGCGCGGGCGCGGGGCCCGTGGAAATACTCGTGTACCCAAGGATGGTCGACCTTAAGCATATCCGCCATGCTGCCAGTCACCAGTACCTTTCGCTCTGCCAGCACCGCGATGCGGTCACAGGTCGCGTGCAGGGTGTCGAGATCGTGCGTCACGAGGAACACGGTCAACCCCAGCGAATGGCTCAGACCCCGGATCAATTGATCGAACGCCGACGCGCCAATTGGGTCAAGACCAGCGGTCGGTTCATCCAGAAACACGATGTCCGGGTCCAGCGCCAAGGCACGTGCCAGCCCTGCCCGCTTGCGCATACCTCCGGACAATTCAGAAGGATATTTGTCACCGGCGAGATATTGCAGCCCCACCATAGAGATTTTGAGATCGGCCAGATCAGCGCGGATCTGTGGGTCCAGTCCAGGGATCGCACGCATCGGCACTTCGACGTTCTCACGCACAGTGAGCGACGAAAACAATGCGCCGTCCTGGAACATCACGCCCCAGCGGCTTTCCAGCTTTTGCCGCGTGTCCTCGTCGGCGTTCAGAACATCGGTGCCCAGCACATCAACCGATCCGGCGGCAGGTCTTTGCAAGCCCGCAATGGTGCGCAAGAGAACGGATTTGCCTGTACCAGAGCCGCCAACCACGCCAAGGATTTCACCGCGATAGACGTCGAGGTCCAGATCCTCGTGCACCACCTGCCGCCCGAACTGGTTGCGGATGCCGCGCAGCTTGATAACCACCTCGCGTTCGCTCATATGCCGATCCTTGCGAAGAAGATGGAAAAGACGGCGTCGGCCACGATCACCGCGAAGATCGCCGTCACGACAGCGTTGGATGTCATCCGACCCAACGATTCTGCGTTGCTTTGCACTTGCATGCCTGCGTGACAGCCGACGACGCCGATGATCAGAGCAAACACCGGCGCTTTGACCAACCCGACGAAGACATGGCTGACCGCCGTCCCTTCGACCAGCCGTGTGGTGAACATCGCTGGCGAGATGCCAAGGTCGATCCACGCCATTAAAGCGCCACCGAAGAGTCCCGCAAGATTGGCGATCAGTCCCAGAATGGGCAGCATGATGAACAATGCCAGAATGCGCGGCACAAAGAGGTTCATGCCGGGATCAAGGCCCAGCGTGCGCATAGCGTCGATTTCTTCGCGCATCTTCATCGACCCGATGGCGGCGGTGAAAGCTGAAGCGGTGCGGCCTGCCACGATGATGGCGGTTAGCAGGATGCCCAGTTCACGCAGGACCGATATCGCGATCAGGTCGACGACGAACACCTCGGCACCGAATTGGCGCAGCTGGGTCGAGCCTTGAAAGGCCAAGACAACGCCAATTAGGAAGGCCATCAGCGCTACAATGGGAACTGCCTTGAGGCCCACCTCTTCGCAGTGGTGCACAAGGGAGGTGAGTTTGAATTCGCTTGGGTGGCGCAAGGCGCGCGCAAGGCGGTGCAGGAATATGCCCAGATATCCAGTCAGGGCGCGCAAGAACATCAGCCCCGAGAACACCCTTTGCCCAAAGCGACCGAGCCATGCCGAAAACGAGCCGTCAAGCGCGGGCGGCGCTTCGGGCTTTGGAAGTGCCTGTTCGACGCTGCTGAGAAGGCTTTGTGCTTCTGCGCTTGCGCCAACGAACGCGATCTCGGCATTTGTCCCGTCGGCTTTCAGCATGAGCAACGCCCAAGCGCCCGCCGTGTCGAGGCGTGTCACGGACGACAAGTCGATGCGTCGAAATGTTGTGCGGTCGAGCGCCAGCAACTGGTTGCGGGCCTGTGTGACCGTCCGGATCGTCAGCGCCCCCGATAGGTGAACAGTGCCAGTATCATCGGCAGGCCCAAGAATGAATTCCGCCCCAACGCCACCGCTCATGACAGTGCCGCCATATGCCACGTGCGCACGCCTTCGGCGATGATCCCGGTTGTTTCCATGCTTACACGCTATCCCGCCTGATGTGCGGGCGAAAGCGGTGATGCGGTGCGGCTAACCGCCTCTCGCGAAGGTTTAATTCAGCGGAAACGTGCAGTTTTTTACCGAACACTGCACATGCAGAAAAAGGTAGAAATTCCTTTTCCATCAAATGCCGCAACTGCGAAATGATCGGTTTGGTATACCACGGTATTCCCTTAAGTATTTAAAATCATTTGATTTTTTTGAAACACGGCGATATCTCCACTAAATATTCTGTGGGGAGGAAGATCATGGATATGCTGAACCTTGATGCTTGGACTGGCCGCGTCACCCGCGATGCGGGCTGTGTTACACCAGAACTTGCTCGGCAGCTTCATGCCACGGTCGGCTTGGACAAAATGCCCGGACATGGTGATCCTTTGCCGCCGCTCTGGCATTGGTGTGCCTTCCCCATCGCTACGCCAAATGACAAGCTGGGCCGTGACGGACATCCGCGTGAAACCGATCTTCTGCCCCCTGTGCGTCTGGATCGGCGCATGTGGGCCGGTGGCGCGTTGAAGTTCTATGGTCCAACCCTGCGCATTGGCGATCCGTTGGAACGTCGGTCGTCGATCCGGTCAGTGACCGATAAAGAGGGCGCAAGTGGGCCGATGGTGTTTGTGACGGTCGATCACGCGATCTACGGCCCTTCGGGTCTTGCGATCGAAGAACGGCAGGACATCGTCTATCTTGAAATTCCAGACACCTACTCACCGCCGAAGAAAAAGCCGCTGCCCACTGCCCCGGTCGAGGAAATCGACACCACCGAGGCCCTGTTGTTTCGCTACTCCGCTGTCACCTTCAATGCGCACCGCATTCACTACGACCTTGCCTACACCAAAGAGGTCGAGAAATACCCCGGCCTCGTGGTGCATGGCCCACTGCAAGCAACGCTGCTGATGCGAGCGGCGATCCGTGAACGTGGTGCGACGCCCAAATATTTTGATTTCCGGGGCGTTCATCCGATGTTCGCAGGTGCGCCCTGCGAAATCGCGATGGAGGCCGAAGATGCGGTTCTGAGCCTCTGGAGCGGGCAGGACGGGCATCAGTGTATGCAAGCCACCGCCATCTGGGCAGACGCACAATGAGCGTGCTCAAGGGGATGCGGGTCGTCGAAGGGTCGGCCTTTGTCGCGGTGCCGCTGGCGGGTATGACGCTGGCGCAGATGGGAGCCGAGGTGATCCGCTTTGACCGTCTTGGCGGTGGGCTTGATGCTGGGCGCTGGCCGTTGGCACCAAACGGCGAAAGCCTTTTCTGGGCCGGGATGAACAAGGGTAAAAAATCTATCGCCCTCGACATGAAATCGCCGGAGGGGCGCGAATTGATCACCCGGATCATCACCGCACCAGGGGACGATGCGGGCCTGTTCCTGACCAACCTGCGGGTGCGCGGTTGGATGGATTACGAAACCCTTAGTCAGTATCGGCGCGACCTGATCATGGTCACTCTGACCGGGGATCGGCACGGGCGACCGCAGGTGGATTACACCGTGAACCCGGCGTTGGGCATACCACACATGACCGGCCCTGCGGATAGCGACGACCCTGTCGCGCACGCGCTGCCTGCGTGGGACCTGATCGCGGGAAATATGTGCGTTTCGGCGCTTTTGGCCGCCGAACGCCACCGGTTGCGCGGCAAAGGTGGGCAAGAGGTCGAGATTGCGCTCAAGGACGTGGCGGCAGCCACGCTGGGTCATCTGGGCATGATCGGGGATGTGGCGCTCAACACCCAAGATCGGGGTAAATCCGGCAACGCACTTTATGGTGCTTATGGGCAGGATTTCGTTTGTGCTGATGGTCGCCGCGTGATGGTGATCGGCCTGACCGACCGCCAGTGGCGCGGCATCTGCAAGGCGACAGGCACGGTCGATGCGATGACGGCGCTTGAAGGCCGGCTTGGCGTGTCCTTGGCCGATGAAGGCAACCGCTGGCGCTTCCGCGAGGACATCACGGCGATCCTCAAGCCATGGTTTGCCCAGCGCCGCGTCGCCGAGTTCGAAGCGGCGTTCAACGAGGCAGGGCTGACTTGGTCCGAGTTCCGCAGCGTGCGCGAGGCGGTTGAACAGGACTCGGATCTAAGTACCGAGAACCCCATGTTTTCAGAGGTCAGACAACCTGGGATCGGCACATTCCGTGTGCCATCACATCCAGCGGCGTTCGGCGCTGCATTGCGTGTTCCCGCACGTCCGGCACCAGTTCTGGGGCAGCACACCGAAGAGATCCTTTCGGACGTCGCGGGCTGCTCCGGAATCGAGATTGCCAAGCTTTTCGATAGCGGTGTTGTGCAGTCACCGACCTTCGCCAAACCCCGCAACGCGGCCTGACGAAGCCATCAGGTGACCGGGGCAGAGGATTCCAGCACTGCGCGGCTTTGATTCTTTGAACCAGCATCTTCGAAGAAATCCCGAAGGATGCGATTAAAGATGTAAGGCTTTTCCAGATGCGCTGCATGGGCGCAGTTGGGGATCACCGCAAGACTGGTATCGTCTATGGCCGACCAGAGCTGTTCGGTCTGGTGCCACGGATAGGTGCGGTCATGGTCGCCCCAGATCACAAGAGTCGGGGCCTTAATGGCAACGAGGTTCGACTCACCATTCCAGCCCTCCATCGCGTTCAAACCCGCTTCGATGGCTTGCAGGCTGCTGCGCTCGGCGATGGCGGCACAACCTTCAAAACCAGTGGCCGCTTCGCGGTCAAGGAACCAAGTCGCAGCGATGCGGCGCGCGGTTTTGCGAGGGCCATCAGTCTGGGCGCGGCTTTTTGAGATGTGTATCGGTTCAAATCGTCCGGGCAACACACCGGTCGCGCCCGTTCCATACAGCACGAGCCGTTCTACGCGATCCGGCGACAACGCAACCATTTCCTGCGCGATCATGCCACCCATGGAGTGGCCCAAGAGGTGAAACCGCTCAACCCCCTGCGCGCGCAGTTGGTCCAGTACCCATGTCGCAAATTCCGTGATTGTATCGGGGGCCCACAGATGAGCATTCAGCCCAAATCCGGGCAGATCGACTGTCACAACTTCAAGACAGGCGGCAAGCGCCTTGGATTGTTCTGCCCACTGGCGACTGCCACCCATGAAACCATGTACCATGACCAAAGGTGTCATTTGCGCGCCCCTTGAACGATACGATCGAGGATCATCGCGCAGAAGAGGATTGCAAAGCCAGCAAGGATCCCTTGCCCCACATTCGCGTATTGTAGCGCTTCAAGTACGTCTTCGCCCAGTCCCTTGGCCCCGATCAGGGACGCGACCACGACCATTGCCAGTGACAGCATGATGGTTTGGTTGATGCCCGCGCGAATGGATGGGCTGGCCAGCGGCAAGTCGACCTTGGTCAGCAGATACCACTTGTTTGCGCCGAAACTGATTGCCGCCTCGCGCACGCTTTCCGGAACACCGCGCAAGCCCAGCACGGTCAGGCGCACGACGGGTGTGCCGCCAAAGATCATGGTCACGATCACAGCCGCTGGTTTCCCGACCCCAAAGAACGCGATGACCGGGACCATGAAAACAAATGCAGGCATCGTCTGCATGAAATCCATGATCGGTTGGATAAACGCATAGAACCGGGGACGGCGGGCGGCGAACATACCAAGCGGAATACCGATGATGATCGACAGAAGTGCGGCTGTGCCAAGCAGGGCAAGCGTGGTCATGGCCGCCTCCCAAAAACCCAAGAGGCCCATATAGGCAAGGAATGCACCGGAATAAATCGCGGTGCGCAATCCAGCCGTGAGCCATGTCAGAAGCACGATCAGGCTGACGATCACGATCCATGGCGTCTGGACAAGGATCACCTCAAGCGCGTCAAGCAAGGAACGGATGGCAAAGGTCAAACCGTCGAAGAACGCTTCAGAGTTGCTCACACACCAAGCGATGAAGTTTTCGACCAATGTGATCCCGGTCAGACGGATATCGGGATCGGTTGGAAAGGTACTTAGCAAGGAAAAGCGACCGGGAAAGCTGTAGTGCACCATCGCCGTGGCCACGATGATCACCATGAACAGGGCACTAAGGACGATATGCTGCGGCGGCAGTCCAGAGCGGATCGTGCGATCAGACAACCATTCGGAAAATCGCGCTTCCAGTGCCCAGTTGGCGACAATGGCCTGAATGGCCTTAACCACGATCAACAAGACCACACCGGTCAACACGATAGTCGGCCCTTCTGCGGCCAGTGCTTCGGCTTCGGCCCGGATTCCACCGATATTGGCCTCCAACGAGTCCACTGTGCGCTGAAACGCATCGACCCTGTCCGACCCATTTTCGATAGCCGCAGCAAGCTGTTGCCGGCGCAGTTCAAGCGTGCCTTCGATAGAAGCGATCCTAGCCATGGCATCGGCTGCCAAGTCTCCGAACAGGCCGCGTGCGATCTGCACAAAAGCAAGGGCTTCAAGGATCAGGAACGGCAATGCCCAAGACCACAGACCGCGCGCACCAAACCAGATCGGGCCAAAAAGACCCGCCATCAGGTTGAAGGTCGCCGTGAACCGGGACGACGCACCGATCTTGTCGAAGTTTTGGATGTAATAATCAGGGCTAGTGCGAACGAAGGTGCGGATATTCTCTCGGCGTTCTTCGGCATAGGCCAGAGCGGCTTCGCTTTCGGTATCTTCAAGAGGATTGATGTCTTGCTTGTTCATGACACTTCTGTTCCCTCGATCACGGTGCGCAACAGATCTTTGCGCGTGATGACGCCGACATCCTGACCAGCGTCCTGCACGATAACGGCACTGTCGGTATCGATGGCGAGATTGATCAGCGTGCTCAGCGTTTCCTGCGCCCCCACCCGTGGCGCATCCGCCTCAAGCGGGCCGTGTGCCGCAACGTGGGCGCCGATGGGCTGCATGACCGCATGGGCATGCACCACCTTGAGCCGTGAAATCCCGGCGACAAAATCGGCCACGTAGTCGTCAGCCGGGTGCATGACAATTTCTTCTGCCGTTCCCATCTGCACCAGCTTGCCATCACGCATGATGGCAATGCGATCTCCGATGCGGACAGCCTCGTCCAAATCATGGGTGATGAAGACCGTGGTTTTCTTGAGGATTTTGCTCAGTCGGATGAATTCGTCTTGCAACTGGCGACGGATCAGCGGGTCCAGCGCCGAGAACGGTTCGTCCATCAAAAGCACGTCCGGATTCGCGGCCAATGCACGCGCCAGACCGACCCGTTGTTGCATCCCGCCGGACAGTTCGTGGGCGAATTTCGCGCCCCATGCGCCCAATTCCACGATGTCCAGAATCGCTGCGGCCTGCCGCATCCGTTCGTTCTTGGCTACCTGCCTGATCTCAAGCGGCATCGCCACGTTGTCCAGTACCGACCTGTGCGGCATCAGCGCAAAATTCTGGAATACCATGCCGATCTTGCGGTTGCGGAACGTCTGCAACTCTTTTGGGCCCAGCGCCATCACGTCGGTGCCTTCAATCACGATCTTACCAGCCGTCGGTTCAAGTAACCGGTTGAAATGGCGCACAAGTGTGGATTTTCCGCTGCCCGACAAACCCATGATGCAGAAGATTTCGCCACGATTGACTGACAGGCTCACATTCGCCACGCCGACCACCGCATTGTGACGCGACAGAACCTCAGCCTTGGTCAATCCCTCTTCGCGGATTGATTTCAACGCGGCCTGCGGATTGGCTCCGAAAATCTTCCAGACATCAGAAATCTCAATGACGGTGTCGTCATGCATCAGGCCGCGCCTCATTTCTTGATTGGGTAGGGAGCGACCGCCGGACATCTACCCGGCGGCCAAAGTTCAGCGACCGTGGGTCAGAGACCAAGCCACGCGTCGACACGATCAGTATTGGCTTCAACCCACTCTGCCGCCACTTCTGCCGGATCGCGGCCATTGGCGCTGATTTCAAAAGCCAGCGAACTGACGTCAGCGGCTTCAAGTCCGAAGTTCTGGAAGAACTCGGCAATCGCCGGGGACCGATCGACCAGTGAATTGGACCATGCGATCTGCACGTCTTTCAGCGCATCCTTGGACGCAACCATGGACTTGTTGTACCAATCAGGATCATCCGACGGCTGCACCATGACGTATTTTTCGGGATCGAATGTCGGCTCTGTGAGCATCATCACGTCAAACATGTACCAGACAGCATGCGGTTCGTAGCAGTAGAACGCATAGCCTTCGCCCTTAGCGATGCTGTCCTTGATGCGCGCTGTTTTGACCGCTTCTTCAGCACGGATAGGTTCGATGAAATCAAGCAGGCCGTAGTCGCGCGTTTTGACCTCGTTCACGTTGGCGGACGCCCAACCTGGCGCACCGATCCACAACTCACCTTTACCGTTGCCATCGCTGTCCATCAGCGCCGCCACATCGGGACGACCTAGGTCGGTGATGTCTGTAATGTTGTTAGCTTCACCGAACTGCTTGGACACGCAGAACCCCTGATTGCCTTGATAGGGGTTTGTCGACAAAGTGACGGTGCCTGCCTCATCCACATATTGCTTGGTAAAGCTTTCCTGGTTTGGCAGCCAAACATCGGGGTGTACGTCGATGTCGCCTTTGCCCTGATCCATCGCCTGGAAAATTGTGGCGTTGTTGCCGGGTACATATTCGACCTTGCCGCCGATCCGGGTCTCGACGACGTTCCCCAGAACATGGGCAATGGCCTGTGCGCCAGTCCAAGAAGGCACGCCGATCTTTACCTCTTCCGACGCAAAGGCCGGGAGGGCAAAAGTGCTGACCACTGCGGCCAGCCCAAGGCTTTTGAAACTCTTGATCATTATAGTCTCCTCTGTTGGTGGCGGGTCATTCTTGACTCGCTCTACATATTCTTATTGCGCGAGCCCTTATGCTCGCGCGCTGACTGCGTCTCTCAGATCGCCAAGCTTATGAGGATCAACAACGACTCTTGGCACCAGAGATTCACGTCCATGTGCAAGCCTAGGAACAGATTTTCGGACCACTCCAATTCAAACATTTCATCAAACTATTCCGATTTTGCATGAATTCCTGTATGATCCCAAAAAACTTCATATTTTCAGAGGCATGAATGGATCTCAACTGGCTGCGTGATTTCGAGTGCCTTGCACGTACGCAAAATTTCACCCGGGCCGCTGATGAAAGAAATATCACTCAATCCGCGTTTAGCCGCAGAATTAAGGCTTTGGAAAACTGGGTCGGCCTGCCTTTGGTGAATCGCGCGACCTATCCGGTGCAACTGACCGACGCCGGATTACAATTCTTGCCAGTGGCGACCGCTGCCATGTCCCAATTGTCCGAAAGTCGCCAAACCTTGCGAGACGCGGATCGAGGCGAGCATCGATTCATCCGGTTTTCGGTCTTGCACACGATCTCGGTCAACTTTCTTGCCAATCGGATCGAGACACTACAGCACAGCATGAATGACATTCGGACACGGGTGATCTCGGACTCGCTCAGCACATGTTGCGAACTGCTGGTCGAGGGCGCGGTGGATATCATGCTATGCTACACGCACAGCGCCGTTTCGTTGACGATCGATGAGGCCGCGTTCGAGCGCAAAGATTTGCTGGCCGACCGCCTGATCCCGGTTGCCGCCGCAGAGCCGGCACTCAAGAACGGGTGGAATTTGAGCAACCCCAATAGCAAGGATATCCCCTACCTCGCCTATGAACGCACAAGTTTTCTGGGGATCGTCGTCGAACACACAATCGGACGCAAACCGTTCAACGCCGAAACGATCTACGTCGATGGGTTGGTCGAAGCGATCAAACGCCGTCTTGTCGCCGGAAGCGGATTTGCCTGGATGCCAGAAACGGCAATCCAAAGTGAATTGGCCGACGGGACATTGGTGCCGATCGGCGATGACGCCTGGGTCACACAACTTACCATTGCCGCCTACGCGAACCCGTTACAGTTTGACAAAACCACAAGAAACTTATGGGACGCTTTGTGACGCGGCCAAGCGAAGTCGCAGTCAAGATTGTTAATATCGGGTGGTGCTGGGCATGACTGCGAAGGGGAAAATGGCGGACCGAGGAGGATTCGAACCCCCGACCCCTTGATTCGTAGTCAAGTACTCTATCCAGCTGAGCTATCGGTCCGTGAGGGGGGGAAATAGCCCCAGTACCGGAGTGATGCAAGCGCAAATTCCAAGAAAATTTCTGGCACGCATCGCGGCCCTTTAACTGATGCCGCCCATTGGCAATCGGATGCGAAACGCCGTTCCGGTTTGGTCAGTTTTGACAAGTTGCAAACTGCCTCCATGCCCGCGAACAAGCTCTTCAGCAATGGCCAGCCCTAGGCCCGAGCCCCCCTTGCGGGCGCCACCTTGAAACGGTTGAAACAAGTGTTCGACGGCCTTGGGTGGTAACCCCGGACCG
Source organism: Paracoccaceae bacterium (assembly GCA_024742575.1). Lineage (GTDB taxonomy): Bacteria > Pseudomonadota > Alphaproteobacteria > Rhodobacterales > Rhodobacteraceae > Marivita. The sequence continues at coordinate 65,746 of JANSYF010000003.1, forward strand.
GTGTCCGTCACATCGATACACCACGCGTCATCGCAAACCTTCGCTGCAACATTGATCTCTCCGGGTGTTCCCGTGCCGATAATCGCCTGGCGCGCATTGCGCACAAGGTTGGACAAAACGCGGTACATTTGTTCCGGGTCGGCGCGGACCATCAGGTTTCCGGGCACATCCTCGCTCAAGCTTAGATCGAATTCACCAATGGCAAGACGTTCGCTATCCAGAACGTCGGACACCAGTTGCGCAAGGTTGACCAGCGTCAGCGTCGGCGCAGGTTCTTCTGCCCGCCCAAAAGCAAGGGTGCTTTCGCAGAGCGACACAGCACGTGTGATCGAATTCACCAGTTTGGGCGCCATACGCTTGACCGCCGGATCTTCGCTCATCTCAATTCGGTCGGTGAAAAGCTGCGCCGACGTTAGGATATTTCGCAAATCATGGCTCACACGGGCCACCGCACCGCCCAACTGCGCCAGTCGTTCCTTCTGCTTGAGCGCTTGCGTCAGCTGCGTCTGCAGGGATTGCAGCGCTTTTTCCGCGTCGCGCAGTTCGGTTACGCTGGCCGAGGGCTGAATGATCCGCCGCGCGTCTTCGGGGGCCTTGGCATAGCTTTGCATATGCCCAACTACGCCCTTGATCGGCTTCACGAGCAAAATCCGAACTGCAAGGAACAAGAGACCCGCAGTCACGATCGAGATCACCGCCGACAGCACCAGAATGCGCAGGCCATAATCAATCATCGCCATTCGCAACTCGCTGGTATCAAGCGTAATCTCGATCAGAAGACCACCATCGCGAAACGGGTTGCCAATCACACGGATCGTTTCGTTTTCAGTGTCCGTCAAGCGCGCCATGGCATCACGGATCAGCGTCAGCGCTGTTGCGTCTCGTAAATCGAACGTCTGCGAAACCTCGCTTGGCATTGGAGAGGACAGCACCAGTTGCCGCAACTCGTCACGCCGCAAGACCACGTTATACACGCCAGCATTCAGCAAAAGCTCCGCTTCAAGCTCACTGTCGATCATGTCGTCGGCCAAAAGCGCCAGAGACGCAATCTGCGCCCGTTCCAGCCGGTTCAAAAGGAAGTCCTCTCGATACCGCGCTATAGATGGAACGAAGATCATGATCTCTGCCAGCATCACAAAGACCGTGGTCAGTATCAGGAAACGACCGGACAGCGAATTTATCATGGATGTGCCCTCCGATCTTTCATGTCAGGGCAGCCACTTTTGAACAAATCCGACAACTTTCTTTATGAGGTCATTCTCAAACAGTCGAGGAGAGAAGTAAGCGCCCGCAGCACGTTTGTTAAGTTCCCCGATTGTCGGGTAAGGCGCGACCATGTTGGCGATCTGACCCATTTTCATTTTATTAGCGATCACCAGCGCCCAAAGATTGATTAACTCGCCCGCTTGCTCACCAGCAATCGACGCTCCGACAGGTCGGCCCTTGACCACCATCACTTTGATCAGACCACGTGTCTTGCGTTCGGCGATTGCGCGGTCGTTATGATTGTAGTGGAACCGCACAACCTCAAGCTTGTCTCCATGCTCTTTGCGCGCCTGTTCCTCGGTCAAACCGACCTGCGACAGCTCTGGTTGCGTGTACGTCGCCCATGGGATGTGCCGTGTCGTGGCTTTGGACGGCAGACCAAACAGCATAGACCTGATGATGACCCCAGCATGGTATCCGGCCACATGGGTGAACTGCAGACCGCCCGCCACGTCACCGATGGCATAAACCTTTTTATTCGAGGTCCGCATCGTCGCATCAACCTCGATACCCGTGCGCGTTGTCTTGATGCCTGCCTTATCCAGATCAAGGCCTGCAGTGTTCGCTTTGCGCCCCACAGCGACAAGGATATGCGTGCCTTTGAACACGCGGCCGTCTTCGGTTTCGACTTCGAAAGCGCCCTCTTTGCCGCGTACTTCTTTCGCGTTCGATCCTTCCGCAATCTCAAGACCTTCTTCGCGCAAACTGTCGAGCACGATCGCGGCCATTTCCGGATCATCCTTGCCCAGCGCTTTGGCCCCTTCGATCACAGTCACCTTTGACCCCAACCGCAAATGCGCCTGTGCCATCTCCATGCCAATGGGTCCGCCGCCGATGACCAGCAAGTGTTCAGGCTGTTGGCGCAGCTCCCACAGTGATTCATTGGTGATGTAAGGCACTTTGTCCAAGCCGGGGATCGGCGGCACAAAAGGTGACGATCCCGTTGAGATCACAACTCGACGTGCGATGATACGATACGGACCTGCCTCGACCTCGGTCGGAGACACGAAGCGGCCGAATTCGCGGATCACCCGCACACCCAAACCTTCGAACCGTTCCTGACTGTCCACGGGCTCAATCTGGCTGATCACGTCGGCCACATGATCCTTGGCCGCTGCGTAGTTCACCTGAGGGGTGACGTTAGCAATCCCGTATTGGTCGGCATGTGTCATGGCATAGGCCGTCTTGGCCGATGCGATCAACGCCTTGGATGGAACGCAGCCATAGTTCAGGCAATCCCCACCCATCTTGTGCGCCTCGAGCAGGACAACACTGGCCCCCATCTGCACCGCACCTGCTGCCACCGACAATCCGCCGGACCCAGCACCGATAATCAGAACATCTGTCTTGATGGTTTCCATGATCACAGTCCTTTCTTGCCGCGCACGGCCTTCAGCACGATCGGCAGCGCCGCAAGGACACACAGGCCAAGGATCGGGAGCAGAATATGCGGTTCAAAGATGATGCCGAGATTCGGTGTTTCACCCCGCGCGAACACTTCACCCAGACCAGCCCCAACCGAGGTATAAACCACACCGCCGGGAATGATCCCAAGGAAAGTCGAGACAAAGAACCGATAGAGCGGGACGCCAACCAATGCAGGCACAAGGTTTGCCACAAAGAATGGCACCGCAGGCACCAACCGGATCAAGAACAGCATCGACCACTGGTTCTCGTCGATCCCATCCTTGATCTTGCGCACCGCGCCATCGCTGGATTCCATCTTGGCCGCCAGCTTTTCGCCCAAACCGTAACGCGCCGCCAAAAAGATCATCGTCGCGCCGACAGTGGCCGCAAGAACATTGAACAACGCGCCCGGAAACACTCCGAATAGAAAGCCACCGGTCAGCGTCGCAATCGTTGCCCCGGGCAGGGAAAACCCGACGATCGCGACATAGGCGAGCATGAACACACCGGCTGTCAGGATGTAATTTGCATCGCGGAACGCCTCGAGCGCTTCGCGATTGGCCGCCAGTGTTTCAAAGCTGAGGTAATCGCGCAGCGTGAAGGCACCGATTAGCGCCACTGCACCAATCGCAATTAGGGGCGCATAGCGCTTCCATGCCGGGGTATTTTGTGTGTCGGTCATATCGGTCATTTCATACAGGCCAGAGAAGGCCACCTCTTATATTGGTGTGTTTCGCTTTCCCAAAACATGACCCTTGCAGCAGCCCAGCAACACCCGGATCACGCCCGGTTGATCGCTCACTCAGCTTTACGTGATAATCCGTCCCTCAACGGCCTAGATTGAAACATTCAACCGCCTTGCCCCCGGCCAATATTGCAGTCTGTGTCAAACCCACACGCCGTCGTGTGCCATTGTTTCAATATACCCGCGCAAACGAAAACGTCATACTGGGATTCTCTTGTTTGCAAGTATCCTGGCGGAGTCGCCCAATCGAGCGACTGGAGCAGCGCCCCCAACAATTTCTGCAAGGGAACACAAACAATAAGGCATTGCATCTCGCCACGTGCACAAGAAAAAACGCCGAAATTCCCCGACACAGCGTTTGACAACCCAAAGTCACCTGCCTATAGCACGGGCTTCGAACACACCCGGTCGCCGAATCCGCGCGGCCCGGCCCGAATAAACGGAGTTGGACGCGATGAAACGCACCTATCAGCCCTCGAACCTCGTACGCAAGCGGCGCCACGGCTTCCGGTCGCGTATGGCCACCAAAGCTGGCCGCAAGATCCTGAACGCGCGCCGCGCACGTGGCCGCAAGTCGCTGAGCGCATAAGCGCCCGCGATCCTTTCGGGATACTGACATGACACCGCCGGAGGCCTCCTTGGATACAAGGGGAAACACGCCTCCGGCGGTTTCGTCATGTCATCCTGTCAACGTTCTGCGGCACCGCGCCGATTTCCTGCGCGCCGCCCGCGCACTGCGCCGGGGGACGGATGGCATGCTGGTGCAGGCGCGGCAGCGTGATGACGACGATCCGACGATTCGGGTCGGATACACATGCTCCAAAAAAATTGGCAACGCCGTTGCGCGCAACCGTGCCAAGCGCCGCCTGCGCGCAGTGGTGGCCGAAGCCCTTCTGCCGGGTGCGCAACCCGGTTGGGATTACGTCCTGGTCGGCCGTCCAGGCGTTACCATCGACCGTGATTTTCTAGCCCTGAAACGCGATCTTGCCTATGCACTGCGCAAGATCCACGCCCAGGCATGACCCCGCTGGCCTGGACCCTTGCCCTGCCCGTCCGCGCCTACCGTCTGATCTTCAGCCCTTGGGTTGGCCACAACTGCCGTTATCACCCCACCTGTTCGGCCTATACCCTAGAGGCGTTGCGCAAACATGGCGGGATCAAAGGTGGCTGGCTGGCCGCGCGCCGCATCGCCCGCTGTCACCCATGGGGCGGTTCGGGTGTCGACAACGTGCCCTAAGTGTACAAGGCCGCTTAATCCGCCGTCAATGTTTTGGCCTGACACTGCGCTCCACTAAGGAGCCGATGTCTTGGTTGTCGTCATCAATGCCATCAACAATGAATTCGCGATCGCGTCAGGCAGCAATGTCAATGTGACGATGGCCTACAGCTATTTTGACTATCCCCCAAACTCGACCAAGGGTCTCGTAATCACATCGAACGCGGGCGATCCGTCTCCTTACGAATTCGGCGTCGGCGACAGTTATGATCTAAGCTGGTCTGGCAATGGTGGCAGCAGCACGATAGAGGATGCAGTCGTCATCCGCAGCGATTATGTCGGCCCCGGCCAAGGCGCCGTTGTCTTCGAAGGCACGGACTCGGAGTCAGGCGAATTGGTGCAGCTTGTCTGGTCGCCGGCGTTTGACCTCGAAGGCTGGTATTGGTCCAATGGCGGCTCCCCGTCCAACCCAAATGCCTTCTGGACAACTGATCAAAACGCCACCGCCACCTACCAAACAATCTGCTTTGCCGAAGATACCCACGTCGACACGCCGTCTGGCCCGCGACCCGTGCAAGCCTTGCGCACAGGCGATGCCGTTCTGACACTCGACAACGGCTCGCAACCGGTGCTTTGGGTTCGGCGACACGTCCAGAGACTGAATCACAGATGCGATAAATCTGCACCAATCCTGATCCGCGCCTCAACGCTTGGAAAGAAGCGTCCACACAAGGATCTGATCGTATCGCCACAGCATAGGATTCTCGTCGGCGGTCAGGGACAACTGGACGACCATTTCCAAGGGGAAGCCTTTGTTCCAGCCAAAGCCCTGACCGTCCTGCCTGGCATTCGCCAACTACTCGGGAGACGTACCGCTATTTGGGTACATTTCGCCTGTGCGCGGCATGAAATCGTCATCGCAGATGGCTGCTTTTCAGAAACGCTCCTTTTGGGTGACATGGTCATGGCAGGGCTGACAATGCAGGAACGCTACGGCCTTCATCGCGCATTCCTGACATCTCAAGCCGGCAGCCAACCACTGAACGGCCCACCAGCCCGACCCTGCATGGCAGTTCGTCACTGCCGCGATCACCTTAGGGAAAGAAAAACCCTGCACTTTGCTTCACGCAAAACGCAGGGCATCATGAATACAAGCACCCAACCGCCCCAAAAAGCGATTACACTTCTAGGCAGTAGCGCATGATCGCTTTCTGCGCATGCAACCTGTTCTCTGCCTCGTCAAAGATCACCGATTGCGGGCCATCCATCACCTCTGACGTCACCTCTTCACCGCGATGCGCGGGCAAACAGTGCATGAACAACGCGTCAGGTTTGGCGTGCCGCATCAAATCCACATTGACCTGATAGGACCGCAGCATATTGTGTCGCCGCTCTTTGGCGGATTGCGCATCATGCATCGACACCCAAGTGTCTGCAACGATCAGGTCTGCCCCTTCGACCGCCTTGAACGGATCACGTTCGATGGCAACGGAGACCCCGGCATTCCGCGCAAGCCCCACAAACTCCATCTCGGGATCAAGCTGAACAGGCCCGGTAAAGGTGAAATCAAACCCGAACTGTGCCGCCGCATGCAGGAAGGACGCACAGACATTGTTGCCATCCCCGCACCACACAACCTTCTTTCCTTTGATCGGCCCGCGGTGCTCCTCATAGGTCATGACATCGGCCATGATCTGGCAAGGATGCGTGCGGTCAGTCAGGCCGTTGATGACCGGAACACTGGCATATTCCGCCATCTCTTCAAGCACCGCCTCATCGAACGTCCGGATCATGATCAGGTCGACATAACGGCTCATCACCCGCGCGGTATCGGCAATGGTTTCGCCATGGCCCAACTGCATGTCCGACCCCGAAAGGACCATCGTCTGACCGCCCATCTGACGCACGCCGACATCAAACGACACCCGCGTCCGGGTGGAAGGTTTTTCAAAGATCAACGCAACCATTCGACCTGCCAAAGGCTGCTCGTCATCAGCCGCGCCCTTTGGGCGACCATTCCGGCTGTCCTTCATGGCAATGGCCTGATCGATCACCGTCCGCAGATCACCCGCGTCGGTTTTGTGAATATCCAGAAAATGCTTCATGTCCTGCCCTTAGTCTTTCGCCTCGAGAACCGCATCGGCAGCAAAGTCCAAACGGTTCACGGCTTCTGCGATCTCGTCCTCGCTGATGTTAAGCGGTGGAAGCAACCGCACCACGTTGTCCGCAGCCGGAACCGTGATCACACCGCAGCCGTAGCCGGCTTTCACCATATCGACAGGCGCGACCTTGCACTTGAGACCAAGCATCAAACCAACGCCGCGCACCCCTTCGAACACGTCCGGGTGTGCCGCAACCAGCCCTTCCAGCTTCTGCCGCAAGAACCCGGCACGCGCGTTTACCGTTTCAAGGAACTCCGGCGTACTAACAATGTCCATCACCGCGCAGCCCACAGCACAGGCCAGCGGGTTGCCGCCATAGGTCGACCCGTGCGTGCCGGCCGTCATGCCCGACGCCGCCTCTTCGGTGGCCAAAACCGCACCCAGCGGAAAGCCCCCGCCAATGCCCTTGGCCACCATCATGATATCCGGCGTCACGCCGGCCCATTCATGCGCGAAAAGACGCCCCGTGCGAGACACACCGCACTGCACCTCGTCAAGGACCAGAAGGATGCCCTTCTCGTCACACAACGCGCGCAAACCCTTAAGGCACTGGTCGGGCAGCGGACGAATACCACCTTCGCCCTGCACCGGTTCGATCAGGATTGCACCAACCGTGTCATCAATCGCAGCATGCAGCGCATCGTGATCACCCCAACCCACATGTTTAAAGCCCGGCAACAGAGGCGCAAACCCCTTGGTCATCTTCTCAGACCCGGCCGCCGCGATCCCCGCGGAGGACCGACCGTGGAACGACCCGTCAAAAGTCAAGATCGTGGTCTTCTCGGGGTGGCCCTTTTCGTACCAATACTTGCGCGCCATCTTGACCGCCAACTCACAGGACTCGGTCCCAGAATTGGTGAAGAACACTGTATCGGCAAAGCTGCTTTCCACCAACTTGTCGGCCAGCGCCTGCTGCTGCGGTATCTCGTAAAGATTTGAAACGTGCCACAGCTTCTGCGCCTGATCGGTCAACGCCTGCACCAAAGCAGGGTGCGCATGGCCCAGCGCGTTCACCGCGATGCCTGCACCAAGATCAAGAAAGCGTCGCCCGTCCGCCTCGATCAACCAAGTGCCTTCGCCCTTCACGAAATGAAGCGGCGCACGGGAATAAGTCGGCAGGACAGAGGGGATCATGGGAAACCTCATTTCAAGAAGCCCAAGCCGTGCCAAGCGGCGCGGGCCAAGTCAACGGAAAGGATGTGAATTCAGACAAAAGGTGACGGAACGCCCACAGTTCGGGGCGGCAAAGCAAGATCAGCTGTCTCGTCGGATATCGGTCAAATTTGTCATGACGCGGTCATCAGGCAAAACCGACTGCAAAACAAGTCCCATTTTTCTCTGTTTCAAAAATACCTCGGGGTCTGGGGCAGCGCCCCAGGCATATTTTCTAAAATCTGTGCCCCGGCGATGCGCCTCGCGCAGCGCAACACGGTCAGGCGAGAAACGGATTGTCGGGATAGCCAACTCCACACAGATACAAGCCCTGCGGCGGACAGACCGGACCACAGGCAGCACGGTCCCGCGCTTCCAAGGCCTGCTTCACATCCTCCGGCTCCCAGGCGCCCGCCCCGACCCGTTCCAAAGTTCCGACAAAACTGCGCACCTGGTTGTGCAGAAACGACCGCGCGCGCAGGCGAAATTGAAACTCCGTTCCCCACTCTGTCTCAACGCAGGTTATATCCAACGCATCCAACGTTTTCACCGGGGAAGCCGCCTGACACATGGTCGACCGGAACGTGGTGAAGTCATGCAAGCCAATCAGATGTCGCGCTGCTGCCTGCATCGGTCCAAGCGCCAGATCGTGCTTCACCTGCCAGACCTGCCCCGCCTCCAGCGTCAAGGGTGCGCGGCGCGCCACCAAGCGGAAAAGATATCTTCGCTCAAGCGCAGAAAACCGTGCATGCCAATCATCTGAAACCTCGGCCGCATCGACAATCGCCACCGGCAACGGTTTAAGATGATAGTTTAACGCCTCAGACAATCGGAACGGTGACCAGTCCTTGGTCAGATCGCAATGGCAAACCTGACCGCGCGCATGAACCCCCGCATCGGTGCGCCCGGCCGCGGCAATTGTGTGTTCGCCCGGCTCCAACTTTGACAGCGCAACTTCGATTGCGCCTTGAACAGAGGGCTGGTCTGCCTGCCGCTGCCATCCGGCAAACGGCGCACCATCATATTCGACTTTTAGGGCAAATCTGGGCATGTCCCCGGCTTATCCTGACGATTTGCGCCGAACAATCCCCCTTGCGCAGCACTGGTAACCGGGGACATGCGCCTTTATCTCTGGGGCCAACGCAAAGAAAAGAGGCCGCCATTGGTCATTTCCACTATCGCCGATACGCTGACTCGCGGCATTGAAAACGTCACCGACACTGTGACCGGTACGTTTTTCGAACCCGTGATCCGCCTTGGCGTGACTGGTCTGGCCCGCTCGGGCAAGACGGTGTTCATCACGTCGCTGGTCGCGAACCTGATGGATCGTGGACGAATGCCCGGCCTTTTGGCACAAAGCGAAGGCCGCATCCTGTCGGCCTATTTGCAGCCACAGCCCGACGATACGCTGCCGCGCTTCGATTACGAAACTCATCTAGGCGACTTGACCGCGCGTGATCCGCAATGGCCCGACAGCACCCGCACGATCAGCGAATTGCGACTGTCGCTAAAGGTTCGGCCCTCGGGTTTGCTCTCGGGTCTTCAGGGACCGCGGACCATACATCTCGACATAGTGGATTACCCCGGTGAGTGGTTGCTGGATCTTGGTTTGCTCGACAAAAGCTACAGCCAATGGTCTGAAGAAACCCTTAAACGCATCGAAACCCGCGACACGGCGCAAGAGTACCTCGCCCTCGCCCGCACGGAAGATACCGCTGCACCACTGGATGAGCCGCGCGCGCAGAAACTTGCAGCCTGCTTCACCGCGTATCTGACCGCCGCGCGAAAGGCGGGCTTTTCCGACTGCACACCCGGCCGTTTCCTTTTACCCGGCGATCTGGCCGGAAGCCCTGTGCTCACCTTCGCGCCTCTGCCAACGCCGCAAAACCCGCCCCGCAAATCACTTGCCCGCGAGATGGAGAGACGGTTCGAGGCTTATAAATCCCAAATCGTCAAACCTTTCTTCCGCGATCACTTTGCCAAGATCGATCGCCAAGTCGTACTGGTGGACGCCCTTGGCGCAATCCATGCAGGTCCGCAAGCGGTCGAGGACATGCGACAAGCAATGTCCGACATCCTAAGTGCATTTCGTCCCGGCCAGAACGCTTTTCTGTCGCAGCTTTTTGTCGGCAAGCGGGTTGAGAAAATCCTTTTTGCCGCCACCAAGGCCGACCATCTGCACCACACCCAGCACGCCCGCCTGACCGCGATCATGGACGCGCTGACCCGCGATGCACGCGACCGTGCGCAGTTCGCCGGAGCCAAGACCAGTGCTATGTCCGTCGCCAGTCTGCGCGCCACGGTCGAGGAAATGCGCGCGCATCAGGGCGGCGAACTCGCCTGCGTGCGGGGCACACTCTTAGACAGTGGCAAACAGGCCGCGTTCTACCCCGGTGAATTGCCAGAAGACCCGACGCATCTGCTTGGCCCCGCCCGCGACGGTGCTGAAAAATGGCTCGATCATGACTACCAGATCATGCGCTTTGCCCCGGCGACACTTAGCCTTAAGCCCGGTATGGGTCCCCCGCATATTCGGCTGGATCGTGCAGCGCAGTTCCTGATCGGAGATCGCCTGTGACCCTGCTGCGTCCTGCTACACCGCTTGATGCAGGTCGCGTCGGCGCCATTCTGTCAGGTTGGATCGACGAAACCCCATGGATGCCGCGCATCCACACCCGCGCCGAAGACATCGCGCATGCTGGAATGATGGTTGGACGTGGCTGGGTCACTGTTTGCGAAACCGAAACAATCGAAGGTTTCCTTGCGCACGACGGAGACGTTATCCACGCGCTATATGTTGATTCATCCGCGCGCGGTCAGGGCGTCGGGTGCCGTCTTTTGACGGATGCGATGCGTCGCGTGGATCACCTGACACTTTGGACGTTTCAAGCCAACACCCGCGCGCAAGCTTTCTACGAACGCCATGGCTTCGCCCCGGTCGAACGCACCAACGGCGCAGGCAATGACGAAGGCCTACCAGACATCCGCTATCACTGGCAAAGGACGCCCTTATGACCAAAGCCAAAGGCCCGGTCCTGTTCGATCTTGACGACGATGCCCCAGCGATCACGCCGGCAGAGGCGCCGCCTGTCCCAGAAACACTGGAACCCGCCCCGACGGGACAGGCGATGAGCACTGTTGCAGCGCTTGCATCACGTCCTGTGTCGCGGCTCGCGCGCTGGTTTTGGACTCTGCTCTTTGCGCTAATCACCACGGTCGCCTCGGTTGCGGCATGGAACTTTGTCACCAATCTGGTCAGCCAAAATCTTTATCTTGGCTATGCGGTCGCCACGCTTTTTGCGCTGTTCATCGCTGTCGTCGGGATGATTGTGATTAAGGAACTCTCGGCCTTTGCGCGTCTTGGCCGAATTGACCGCATTCAACTGGCCGCAGACGCGGCAATCGCCAGCGAAGATCTGACCGCCGCACGCGTCTTGGTGAAGGACCTGACCAAGCTTTACGCATCACGCGATGACACCAAATGGGGCCGCGACCGCCTGAAAGACCGCGAAGCCGACATGTTCGACGCCTCGGCCTTGATCGCGCTGGCGGATCACGAACTCCTCGGCTCGCTTGACGCTGCCGCACGGCGAGAAGTCGAAGCAGCGGCGCGTCAGGTGGCCACAGTGACCGCATTGGTTCCATTGGCGCTGGCAGATGTCGTGGCGGCACTTGGCTCCAACATCCGCATGATCCGCCGCATCGCCGAAATTTACGGTGGCCGCTCAGGCACGCTGGGAAGCTGGCGACTGACGCGAGCAGTGCTGTCGCATCTCGTGGCAACTGGTGCCGTCGCAGTCGGCGACGATATGCTCGAACCGATCCTTGGCGGGTCGATCATAGGCAAACTCTCACGCCGCTTTGGCGAAGGCTTGGTCAATGGCGCACTGACCGCCCGCGTGGGTGTTGCCGCTATCGAAGTCTGCCGCCCCTTGCCCTTTGCCCCCGGAAAACGCCCCTCGGTCCGGTCCATCGTCAAAACCGCGCTCTCTGGCCTTGTCAGCACCAAATCGCGTTGATGCATGACTTGATCCAGCGCATGGCAACGCGGGGCAAGAAAACGCAAACTGCCCAGCATGGATCAAACCGCCGGTGACCACGGCCACAGCCAAGCCGAAATCGAAGCCCGCATCGACGCCCCCGCCGGGCGTGGCTATCTGCGCGACATTGTCTACGGTGCCATCGACGGATCGGTGACCACCTTCGCAATTGTGGCAGGGGTCGCGGGTGCGGGCCTCAGTCCTTGGATCATCATTGCGCTTGGCATCGCCAATGTTCTGGCTGACGGCTTCTCGATGGCGGCGGGCAATTACTCTGGTACCAAGGCTGAACTCGATGATGCCAGACGCCTGCGTGACATCGAAGAGCGGCACATTCGCAATTACCCCGAAGGTGAACGCAACGAGTTGCGTGAAATCCTACGGCGCAAAGGATTGTCCGGCGCAGCATTGGAAGGCGCGGTGGATCAGATCTCGCAAAACCGCGAACAATGGGTGCAACTCATGCTCGAGGGTGAATACGGTCTGGCCTCGGTTGACCCACATCCTTTCAAGGCCGCTTGGGCCACCTTCGCAGCCTTTCTCGCAGCGGGTATGATCCCACTTTTGCCTTTTCTCTTTGGCTTGGACGACGCCTTCCGCCTGTCCACCATCGCCACTCTGGTCACCTTTTTTGCCATCGGCGCTTATAAATCGAAATGGTCGCTGGCACCGTGGTGGCGTTCGGGTTTGGAGACACTGCTTATCGGGGGCACAGCAGCCGCCATCGCGTATTTTGTAGGAACTCTTTTCAACGTGTGATCTGTCTGGACGTCTGCCCCTGTCACTCCTATAACGCGCCGCATGACGCATTTGATCGCGATCATTATTCGAATTACATGCCCGGCGCTCTGAAAAATCGAGCCGCCGGGACAAGGCGTATGGACCACCGCGCCGATCCTCTCACACATTCCTGATCCGAACACCCGAGGACGCTCCAAATGTGCGCCGATACACCTGAATATAAAGACACGCTGAACCTGCCCAAGACCGATTTTCCCATGCGTGCGGGCCTGCCCAAACGCGAGCCTGAATGGCTAGAAAAATGGGCCAAAATCGGCATCTATGACCGCCTACGCGAGAAAGCGTCGCAAGGGGCCCCCGAGCGGAAACCGTTCACTCTTCACGACGGTCCCCCTTACGCCAACGGCCACCTGCATATCGGCCACGCGCTAAACAAGATCCTCAAGGACATGGTTGTCCGCTCCCAACAGATGATGGGGCGCGACGCGCGCTATATCCCCGGCTGGGATTGCCACGGCCTGCCCATCGAATGGAAGATCGAGGAACAGTACCGCGCCAAAGGTCTGGATAAGGACGAGGTCGATGTCGTGGCGTTCCGTCAGGAATGCCGCAAATTCGCCGAAGGCTGGATCGACGTCCAGCGCGACGAATTCAAACGGCTTGGCGTCACTGGGACTTGGGACAACCCGTATCTGACGATGAACTTCCGCGCAGAACGGATCATCGCGGAGGAGTTCCAGAAATTCCTGATGACCGGGACTTTGTATCAGGGGTCCAAGCCCGTGATGTGGTCGCCGGTAGAAAAGACCGCGCTGGCCGAGGCTGAGATCGAGTACCACGACCACAAGTCCCACACGATCTGGGTGCCGTTCAAAGCGACCAACGGAACGGCCGATTTACAGGGCGTTAAGGTTGTCATCTGGACCACCACCCCTTGGACGATTCCTTCCAACAAAGCCGTCGCCTATGGCAATGGCATTGCTTACGGGCTTTACGAAGTCACCGGCCGCCCCGAAGAATGCTGGGCGCGGATCGGCGACCGTTACCTGCTGGCGGATACTCTGGCCGAGGACGTGCTGTCCAAGGCCCGCCTTGAGCCGACCATGTACCGCCGCCTGCGCGACGTTTCCGCGGACGAGTTGAGCGCATTGACGCTTGAGCATCCGCTGCGCGGCGTGGATGGCGCAGAGGGCTTCTGGGATTACGACGTCCCGATGATCGACGGGGATCACGTGACCGATGACGCGGGCACGGGTTTTGTTCACACCGCGCCGAGCCACGGTCAGGAAGACTACGAGGCGTTTGTCGCCCGTGGCTGGATGGATCGGATGACCCATAACGTGGGCGAGGAATCCGAATTCCTGCCGCATGTGCCGTTCTTCGCGGGACTGCGCGTGCTCGACCACAAAGGCAAGGAAGGCAAGGCCAACACCGCAGTGATCGACAAGCTGGTCGAGGCGGGCGGCCTCTTGGCGCGTGGGCGGATGACGCACAGCTATCCGCACTCGTGGCGGTCAAAGGCCCCGGTGATCTACCGCAACACGCCGCAATGGTTCGCTGCGATCGACAAAGAGGTCGGCGACGGTCAGGACACCTATGGTAAGACGATCCGCGAACGGGCGCTGACCTCAATCGACCAGTTGGTAAAATGGACGCCGCAAACCGGACGCAACCGGCTTTATTCGATGATTGAAGCCCGCCCCGACTGGGTTCTGTCCCGCCAGCGCGCGTGGGGTGTGCCTCTGACGTGTTTCGTCAAGAAAGGCGCATTGCCGACAGATGACGACTTCTTGCTCAAGGACGACACGGTCAATGCGCGCGTGCTCGAAGCGTTTGAGGCCGAAGGTGCCGATGCGTGGTATAAGCCCGGCGCAAAAGAACGGTTCCTTGGCAATGACTACGACCCCAACGAATGGGAACAGGTGTTCGACATTCTAGATGTCTGGTTCGATTCCGGTTCCACCCACGCCTTTGTTCTGCGCGACCGCGAGGACGGGTCCGAAGACGGGCTGGCAGACCTTTACCTTGAAGGCACCGACCAGCATCGCGGGTGGTTCCATTCGTCGATGCTGCAATCCTGCGGCACACAGGGCCGTGCGCCCTATCGCGGGGTTCTGACCCACGGCTTCACGCTCGACGAGAAGGGCAACAAGATGTCCAAATCGCTGGGCAACACCGTCGCGCCCGAGGATGTGACCAAACAGTACGGCGCCGATATCCTGCGCCTTTGGGTGGCACAGGCTGACTACACCGCAGACCTGCGCATTGGGCCGGAGATCCTAAAAGGGGTTGCCGATGGCTACCGCCGTCTGCGCAACACCATGCGCTATATGCTGGGCGCGTTGTCACATTTCAGCGAAGCAGATCGGGTTGAACCTGCGGATATGCCGGAGCTTGAGCGCTACGTGCTGCACCGTCTGGCGGAACTGGATGAGGTTGTCCGCAACGGTTACGACGCCTACGACTTCCAGGGCGTGTTCCAGCAGTTGTTCAACTTCTGCACCGTGGAACTGTCGGCGTTCTATTTCGACATCCGCAAAGACGCTTTGTATTGCGACGGTGACACCCAACGCCGCCGGGCCGCGCGGACGGTGATGGATATCCTGTTCCACCGCCTGACCACGTGGCTGGCCCCGGTGCTGGTGTTTACGATGGAAGACGTCTGGCTTGATCGCTTCCCCGGTGAGGACTCGTCGATCCATTTGCAGGACATCCCCGAAACCCCTGCGTCGTGGAAGGACGAAGCGCTTGCTGCGAAGTGGGCCAAGGTGCGCCGTGCACGGCGTGCGGTGACTGCCGCGCTCGAAGTTCAGCGGACGGACAAGGTGATCGGCGCGTCGCTTGAAGCGGCCCCTGTGGTTCATATCGACGATGCCGAAATGCTGGAGGCGCTGAAGTCAGTGAATTTCGACGATCTGTGCATCACCTCTGCGATCAATCTCACCGGTGACCCGGCCCCGGCCGAAGCGTTCCGTCTGCCCGAAGTGGCGGGGGTTGGTGTGGTCTTTGAAAAGGCCGACGGCGACAAGTGCCAGCGCTGCTGGAAGATCCTGCCCGATGTCGGCACGCACCAGCATCCCGGCACTTGCCAGCGGTGCAATGACGCCCTCGGATAACGCCATCGCGGACATCCTGCTCGACCTCGCGCACCAGCGTGGGGTCGGGAAAACCTTTTGCCCCTCCGAAGCCGCGCGGCGGTTGTCAGACGATTGGCGGCCCTTGATGCCAGAGGTGCGGCGGGTGGCGGCACAGCTTGATTTACAGGCCACGCAGAAGGGCGCGCTGGTCGATCCCATCATGGCCAATGGTCCCATCCGGTTGGGATTGCCGGGATGAGTCGCTTCGAACAAGCGGTAAAGTCTCCGCTGGGCCCCCTGACCCTGATCGCGGATGCGTTGGGGATCATGGCGCTGGAGTGGCGTGATGGGCGGCGGGACGAGACACCTGTTCTGACGCAAGCGGCCACGCAACTTGATGCGTATTTCGCAGGGAAACAGCAGGATTTCACTGTTCCGATCCGCCTGACCTGTTCCGATTTTCAGCGGACCGTTTGCGCAGCCATGTCTGCGATCCCATTTGGGGAAACACGGACTTATGGCGAACTGGCCACGCAACTGGGTGTTCCTGCGCAAGCGATTGGACAGGCCTGCGGTGGCAATCCATTGCCGATCCTTGTTCCGTGCCATCGGGTGCTTGGGGCATCCGGCTTGGGTGGGTATTCCGGGGATGGTGGAGTCGAGACCAAGGTTTGGCTGCTGCGACACGAAGGAGCGGCGGGATTATTGATTTGAAGGTGGTGCGTGCAAGCACGCACCCTACGAAATGTTTCGCACGCGAAACAATGGGTCCGAAACGGACCTAACTTTGCAAACTCGGTTAACGGCGCATTAAAGTTTGCAAACCCTAAGAAGTAGTAAAGCTCAGCGCCGCAAAGCACCTGTTTGCGCGCGGCGCTTGTGTGTGACTTCGTTTGTGTTAGTCCAAAGTGATACCGTAATCCGAACACGCGCAGTGTGACATGCTTCGCATCGGTTCAAGTTAAAGCGCAGCATGACAGAACAAAACCGTGCCATCCTTCTGATGATCGCCGCGATCTTCTGCTTTTCGATCATGGACGCGACGGTCAAAGCATTGGCTCCGAATGTTGGCGTTCTGCCCGCCTTGTGGGCGCGGTATGCCGGACAGATGCTTTTGGTGTTCGTGCTGGTGTTGCCAAGGCTGAAAACCGTGGTGCGCACGAAATACCCCGGCTTGCAATTTCTTCGGTCCCTTTTGTTGATGAGCGCCACAGCCTGTTTCTTTACGGGCCTGAGCCTGATCCCGTTGTCAGATGCCGCCGCGTTGATGTCGACCAATCCGATGCTCATAACACTGGGCGCCGCGATGTTTCTTGGCGAAAAGCTTGGGATACGTCGCATTGCCGGGATTGTTGCTGCGCTGATCGGCGCATTGATCATCATTCGACCCGGTAGCGATGTGTTCAGCGCTGCCGCTCTGTTCCCTCTGAGCGCAGCCGTCTGCTATTCGGCCTATGCCCTGCTGACCCGCCGTGTCGGTGCGGACGAAGACGTTTGGACATCACTGTTCTATACCGGGTTTGTCGGCACTGTTTTACTGAGCATTCTAGTGCCGTTCCAATGGCAGACGCCAAGCGCCACAGATATCGGGCTGATGGTGATTGTGGCGGTCGCGGGTACGACGGGTCAACTTGCGCTGATACAGGCATTTTCAAAAGGCGAAGCGGCAATGTTGGCGCCGTATTCCTATACCGGGCTTGCCTTTGCAGCCTTTTGGAGTGTGATCTTTTTCTCTGAGATTCCAGACTTCTGGACGATTATCGGCAGTCTGGTTATCGCCGCTGCAGGCCTTTACGTTTGGCACCGAGAAACGCAACAGAAGGCAGTTTGAGGCGCGCCTGTCAGTCGCGGCGGGGGTCACGCGGATAGGTGCCGAGAATGTCCAGCATATCTGTGAAGTAATCCAACTCTTCTAACGCCATAGCCACATCGGGATCATCGGGGTGACCTTCGATGTCGGCGTAGAACTGTGTGGCAGTGAAAGACCCGTCAACCATATAGGATTCAAGTTTGGTCATGTTCACCCCATTGGTCGCAAAGCCACCCATCGCTTTGTAAAGGGCGGCTGGGATGTTGCGGACCTGGAAAACAAAGGTGGTCATCATGCCGTGATCGCCACGGCGGGAAGTATCGCCTCCGCGCGACATAAGCAGGAAGCGGGTCGTGTTACTGTCGGTGTCTTCGATGTGGCGCGCCAGCACATTAAGGCCGTAGATCTCGCCTGCCAGTTCGCTGGCCAAGGCAGCGGCGTGTTTTTCACCCCTTTCCGAGATTTCACGCGCGGCGCGGGCGTTGTCCGCGTTCACGCGGCCGCGAATTCCGTATTTCGTGAGGAAGGTCTCGCATTGCGGTAACAGAACCAGATGCGAATGCGCCTCGGTCACGTCCTCGAGTTGCGCCCCCGGCACCCCGAGCAAATTGATATGCACGCGAACAAAGGCCTCATCGACGATCTTCAGGCCACTTTTCGGAAGCAGACGGTGGATGTCGGCAACCCGCCCGTAGATGGTGTTTTCAACGGGAAGCATCGCCAGATCCGCTTGGCCAGACTGCACCGCAGAGATCACATCCTCGAAGGTTCGGCAGGGCAACGGCTCCATGTCAGGGCGTTTGTATCGGCAGGCTTCATGCGAATAAGCGCCCAATTCCCCTTGGAAAGCGATAACATTGGTCATGCGGACTCCGAAAATCTGGCCCACTGGGCGTTTGGTCGCGGCTTCTACACCTTGCCTTGCTCAAGGGGAAGCAATAGATACCCGCGCGATACGCAAGAAACACTAGCGGACGGGTACGCACACAATGTTGGATACAATGACCTTCACCAAGATCGTCGGCAGCTTTTGTGGCGCGCTTCTGATCTTCCTTCTGGGCAAATGGGCTGCAGAGACCCTGTACCACGTGGGCGGTGCTCATGGTGAAGAGGTTGCGGTCTACGTAATCGAGACAGGTGAAGAAGAAGCGACCGAAGAAGAGGTCGTTGCCGTTAACTTTGACACAATGATCGAAACGGCAGATGCCGCCAAGGGCGAGAAGGTGTTTGGTAAGTGCCGCGCCTGTCACAAACTTGAAGCAGGCGAAAACGCCGCTGGTCCCTACCTCTACAACGTTGTGGGCCGTGATGTTGGTGCTGCCGCAGGCTTCAACTACTCGGGTGCTTTGAACGAAGTGGCCGACGTCTGGACGCCTGAAAACCTGTACCACTTCTTGGAAAACCCTCGCGGCTGGGCGCCGGGCACGTCGATGGGCTTTGCCGGTCTGAACAAGTCTGACGACCGTCAAAATCTGATCGCTTATCTTGCGACATTCTCTGAGTGATCTGCTGATCCTATTCCAAAGAGTTCAGGCCGCTGCCCCTTGGGCGGCGGCTTTTCTTTTTCACAATCGCGTTTTTTCCTCGGCATTTGCGCCGGGCTCACGCATTCTCACCTTGAATGTGGGCGAAATCGTTCTTTAGCTTACATAACAGAGCAGAGATGCACGCACGAGCTATGGAGACCTGAACATGCCCTACAGACGCGGCCAGCCTTTCTTTGCAGACATTGATCGTCGACAAACACTGAAACTGCTGGGGGGCAGCGCCGTTGCGGCAAGCGCAAGCGCGTCCGGGACACTGGCCTTCGCCGCGAGTCATGGCGGTGATGACGAAATCGTCCGCGCACATGGGTATTCCTACTTCGGCGATCTGCTGTATCCACCAGATTTCTCGCATTTTAATTACGTGAATCCTGATGCGCCCAAGGGCGGCGAAATCACACTAAGCGCCCGGGGAACCTTTGACGGCTTCAACCGCTGGGCATGGCGCGGGAACCCGCAGACCAATTCCGATGTTGTGGGCGAGTCACTCTTGGCAGGGGACACATTTGGTACAGCGGTTCCTGCGGATTCGCTGACCGACCAATATTGCCTGATCGCACGCGAGGTCGAATACCCAAAATCCAAGGAATGGTGCGTGTTCCACCTGCGGGACGATGTGGTTTTCCGCAACGGCGCACCGCTGCGGGCGCAGGACGCAGCCTTCACCTTTAACCTGTTCATCGAGCAGGGAATCCGGTCGTTTTCGCGTTCGGTCAGTGAACGGATCGAAGGTGTCGAGGTCATTGATGATTACACATTGCGGTACAAGTTCGTCGATGGAATCTCGCGCCGATCGCTGATCAGCCAGGTGGGCGGCATGCTCGTTCTGTCCGAAGATTGGTACAAGGAAACAGGCGAACGGCTGGACGAGCCGTCGGTGATGTCGCCGATGGGATCGGGTCCGTATCAGGTGGGTGACTACGAATTCAACCGCTACGTGGTGTATGAGCGGAACCCGAATTACTGGGGCTGGGATCACCCGATCAACGTGGGTCGGCACAATTTCGACCGTATCCGTATCGAATACTTTGCTGATGCAACGGCGGAGTTCGAAGGTTTCAAAGCCGGGGAATATACGTTCCGATCCGAAGGATCGAGCAAGCGGTGGGCGACGGGATATGATTTTCCGGCTATCGAAGAAGGGAAAGTGATCAAGGAAGCGCTGCCAGATCAGACCGCGCCACTTAATTCTGGGATCATCTTCAATACGCTGCGTGCGCCGGTCGACAACCGCAATGTACGCCATGCGCTTTCGCTGGCCTTTAACTTTGAATGGACGCGCGAGTCGCTGGAATTTGATCTGACCACGCAGCGTAATTCTTTTGCGGAAGGTCAGGAATGGGAAGCCAAAGGCGTGCCGGAAGGCGCCGAATTGGCGTTCTTCCAGTCGCTTGGCGATGTCGTTCCACCCGAAATTCTGACCGAACCGGTGGTCATGCCGCACACGTCGAATAAGGAAAATCCGTCCGATCGCCGCAACCAGCGCACCGCGTTGCGTATCCTAGCCGACGAGGGCTGGACGGTTGATGATCAGGGCCGCATGGTTAACGAGAGCGGCGAACAGATGTCGCTGGATTTCTTGGTGTTGTCGACTTGGGACGATACCCGCCAAGCCACCATTGAGACTTACGTGAACACACTGCGGGACTGGGGCATTGAAGTGAATGCAAACGCGGTGGATTCCGCGCAGGGCCAGCAGCGGTTCCTCGACAAGGATTACGACCTGATCCAGACCTCGATGCAGACCTTCTCGACCATTGGAACGGGTCTTAAGCAATTGTTCGGTTCAGAGACTGCCGAGGTGTCATCTTGGAACCCGTCGGCGCTGCGCAGCCCGGTCATCGATGCGATCATCGAAGCGGCGCTCAATGCCGAGTCGCGCGAGGAAGAGGTCACGGCGATGACTGCGCTTGATCGTGCATTGCGCTATGAACGGGTGATCGCGCATGCTGGTTTCGTACCGGAATACTGGGTCGCCTTTTACGACATGTTCGAACGTCCGGAAAATCTGCCAACACTTGGTTTGGGGGTTCTCGATTTCTGGTGGTTCAACGAAGAGAAATACGAGGCCCTTAAGGCCGCTGGCGCGCTGAGGTAACAGACCCTTGGGAGCCTATATTCTTCGAAGACTGTTGCTGATCATACCGACGTTGTTCGGCATCATGGTCATCAACTTTGCCCTGACGCAATTTGTCCCGGGCGGGCCGATTGAACAAACGCTTGCGCGCATCCAAGGCGAGGGCGACGTGTTCGCTGGGTTCTCTGGGGATGGCGGCGGAAACCAGAATGTCGAAGAAACCTTTGGGTCCGATAGCGACTATATCGGTGCCCGTGGGTTGCCCAAGGAATTTATCGAAACGCTTGAAGTCGAGTTCGGGTTTGCCAGGATTGTCTGTGAAGAAGGCTATGTCGGAGAGCCTGATCTTGATGATCCAGCCTGCCAGAAAGAAGCCATCGGCGCGGTCGAACGCTTTGGCATGATGATGTGGAACTACATCCGGCTGGACTTTGGTGAGAGTTATTTCCGATCCATCGGCGTGATGGAACTGGTACTGGAAAAGATGCCGGTGTCGATTTCGTTAGGTCTGTGGTCCACGATCATCGCCTATATCGTATCGATCCCGCTGGGCATTCGCAAAGCGGTCAAGGACGGCACACCGTTCGACACCTATACCTCGGCGGCGATTATCGTTGCTTATGCGATCCCGGGGTTCCTGTTTGCTATCCTACTCCTCGTGCTGTTTGCGGGGGGATCCTATTTTCAGATTTTCCCGCTTAGGGGGCTGACATCGGACAATTGGGAAGACCTACCCTTCTTTGCCAAGATTGCGGATTACTTCTGGCACATCTTTCTACCGGTTCTGGCCTCGACGATATCTGCCTTTGCGACGCTGACGTTGCTGACCAAGAACAGCTTTTTGGATGAGATCAAGAAGCAGTACGTAATCACAGCGCGGGCCAAGGGGCTGGCCGAGCGTCAGGTTCTGTACGGCCATGTGTTTCGCAATGCGATGCTTATCGTCATCGCGGG
Source organism: Paracoccaceae bacterium (assembly GCA_024742575.1). Taxonomy (GTDB): domain Bacteria; phylum Pseudomonadota; class Alphaproteobacteria; order Rhodobacterales; family Rhodobacteraceae; genus Marivita. Next base: position 87,937 of record JANSYF010000003.1, read on the forward strand.
TTTCCCTGCTGTTTTCATCGGAGTGTTCTTCTCTGGCTCGTTGATCATTGAGACGATCTTTTCACTCGACGGTTTGGGACGGCTTGGGTTTGAAGCCGCAGTGGCGCGGGATTATCCGGTGATCTTTGGCACGCTCTTTGTGTTTGGCTTGATCGGTCTTGTTGTCGGTATTCTGTCGGACCTGATGTATGTGCTGGTCGATCCTCGCATCGACTTTGAGAAGCGGGAGGGCTGACACATGGCAGCCAATCCTAACGACATCGACATCGTGACCGAACCCAGCGCAGCGGTGCCTGTTGCGCCTGTGCGCAGTCGGTTCGCCTTGTCGCCGCTGAACCAGCGACGGTGGAATAACTTCAAGCGCAACCGCCGGGCCTTCTGGTCGCTGATCATCTTCTGTGTGTTGTTCGGGATGTCGCTTTTTGCCGAATTCATCGCAAACGACAAACCAATCCTCGTGCAGTATCGAGGCGAATATTACACCCCGATCTTCAATTTCTACGCCGAAACCGAGTTCGGCGGCGATTTCCGAACAGAGGCTGCATATCGCGATCCCGAAGTGCAATGCCTTATCCGTACAGGAGGTCTTGAATCATGCTTTGACGATCCGGGTGGCCTGCTTCTGCAAGTGGATGAAGGCTTTGTGCCGGACGGGGATTTCTACAAGGGCTGGTCGATCTGGCCGCCTATTCCTTACGATTATCAGACTCCGGTCGACCGCCCCGGCGCGGCCCCTCTGCCCCCGAGCGAGCAAAACTGGCTGGGTACTGATGATACCAAACGCGATGTGATGGCGCGGGTGATCTATGGCTTCCGGCTTTCCATCCTGTTCACTCTGATCGTGACGGTTCTGGCCAGTGTCGTCGGAATCGTCGCCGGTGCATTGCAGGGCTATTTCGGAGGGTGGCTGGACCTTATCTTCCAGCGGGTGATTGAGATATGGTCATCAACCCCGTCGCTTTACATCATCATCATCCTGTTCGCGATCTTGGGGCGAAGTTTCTGGCTCCTTGTATTTCTCACAGTGCTGTTCGGCTGGACCGCCTTAGTGGGCGTCGTTCGAGCGGAATTCCTGCGTGCGCGGAACCTTGAATATGTGCGGGCCGCGAAAGCATTGGGCGTGTCCAACGCGACGATTATGTTCCGTCACATGCTGCCCAACGCGATGGTGGCCACGCTGACCATGCTGCCATTCATCGTAACGGGAACAATCAGCACACTGGCAGGTCTGGACTTCCTTGGCTTCGGTCTGCCCTCTTCGGCCCCGTCGCTTGGCGAACTAACCCTTCAGGCCAAGCAGAACCTGCAAGCGCCGTGGCTCGGCTTTACCGCCTTCTTTGTCTTCGCTCTGATGTTGTCACTCTTGGTGTTCATCTTCGAAGGCGTGCGCGACGCGTTTGATCCAAGAAAGACCTTCACATGAGCAGCATCCTTGAGGTCAAAAACCTAAGTGTTGGGTTCCGGCAGGATGGCCAAACAGTCCCTGCCGTGCGCGGCGTGTCCTTTCATATCGAACGCGGTGAAACCGTGGCACTCGTTGGGGAGTCCGGGTCGGGCAAATCAGTGACGGCCTTGTCGACGGTTTCGCTATTGGGGGATTCCGCGCGGGTAGACGGGTCGGTGCTATATAATGGTGAAGAGATGGTTGGCGCAGATGATGCGCAGTTGCGGCGTATCCGCGGCAACGACATCAGCTTTATCTTTCAGGAACCAATGACGTCATTGAACCCGCTGCACACGCTGGAAAAGCAGTTGGCAGAGTCGCTGGCGCTACATCAAGGTCTGACCGGAGATGCGGCACGCGGGCGGATCATTGAATTGCTCAACAAGGTCGGTATTCGTGACCCCGAAAGCCGTCTTGGCGCTTATCCGCACCAATTGTCCGGCGGGCAGCGGCAGCGCGTGATGATCGCGATGGCTTTGGCGAATGGTCCTGAACTGCTGATTGCGGATGAACCGACGACAGCTTTGGACGTGACGATTCAGGCGCAGATCCTGCAACTTCTGGCCGAGTTGAAAGAAGCCGAGGACATGAGCCTTTTGTTCATCACCCATGACCTTGGAATCGTGCGCAAGATCGCTGACCGGGTCTGTGTTATGAAGGACGGGCAGATCGTTGAGACCGGGCCGACGCACGAGATTTTCAGCAATCCGCAGCATCCCTACACGCAGATGCTACTGAGTGCGGAATCCACTGGATCGCCCAATCCCGTCAAGGAAGGCGCCGAGGAAATCGCACGGACTGATGGGCTCAAGATTTGGTTTCCCATCCAGCAAGGTTTCCTGAAACGGACAGTTGGCTATGTGAAGGCAGTCAATGACGCAACCATCGCGGTGCGGGCCGGTGAAACAGTTGGCATCGTCGGCGAATCTGGGTCGGGTAAGACGACACTGGCGCTAGCCATCATGCGGTTGATCGGCTCTGAAGGTGGGATCACGTATCGCGGACAGAACGTGCGCGATTGGTCCACGCGAGAGTTACGACGATTGCGCAGCGATATGCAGATCGTTTTCCAAGACCCGTATGGCAGTCTTAGCCCGCGTATGACCTGTGAACAGATCATTGCCGAGGGTTTGGGCGTTCACGGATCAACCGACGGGCGGTCGGACCGGGAATTGGTAACCGAAGTGATGACCGAAGTGGGTCTTGATCCGGCGACGATGCACCGCTACCCGCACGAGTTTTCCGGCGGTCAACGGCAGAGGATCGCGATCGCGCGCGCCATGGTGCTGCGGCCCAAGCTGGTGGTGCTGGACGAGCCGACATCGGCCTTGGATATGACAGTGCAGGTGCAGATCGTGAACCTGCTGCGCGAATTGCAACGGAAATACGACCTTGCCTATCTGTTTATCAGCCACGACCTTAAGGTTGTTCGCGCCATGTCACACAAGGTGATCGTGATGAAAGCCGGCGACGTGGTGGAATACGGCTCTGCCGAAGACGTCTTTTCCAACCCGCAGACGGAATACACCAAAACGTTGATGGCCGCAGCTTTCGACCTGGCCAGTTAAATCGCCGAACTGTGACCCGCTGAAGACAGGTCGTAAGCGTCAAAACTGCGGGCGATCATCCGGGTCAGTGGCCGTGCGCTTGCCGGAACAAAAAGCCCGTTTTCATCGACCACCAGGATGTTTTCGAATTCACTGTTGGCCCGATTGAGCATGGCGGTCACCTCGGCCTTTGTGGTGTCGTAGTCACGAACCAACTTGGCGGTGTTCACCCGGAAATCGCACATCAGCATCTCGATCATGCGTGCGCGAAGTTTATCCTGATCGGTAAAGGTGTGACCACGAACGGTCGAAAATTCATGAGCTCGGATCGCTTTGGTATAAGCTGATGTTGCGGGTGCGTTTTGTGCGTAGCCTTGCGGGAACTTTGAAATCGACGATGCACCCAGACCGACCAGCACGTCGGACGTGTCGTCGGTATAACCCTGAAAATTGCGACGAAGCGTGCCTTCGCGCGCCGCAACGGACAAGCCGTCTTCCTTGGTGGCAAAGTGGTCGATCCCGATCTCGTCGTAATTGTCCCAGACGAACAACTTTCGCGCCGTCTCGAACAGATCAAGCCGTTCGTCCGGACGCGGCAGTGCGTCGGACGGGATCATTTGTTGTCGTTTGGCCATCCAAGGCACATGCGCGTAGCCGTAAAGCGCTACGCGATCTGGCGATAGGGATAGCAGCTTTTGCACCGAATCGACGATCTTGGATCGGCTTTGATCCGGCAGACCATAGAGAATATCAGCGTTCAGGCTTTGGATGCCGCGCTCACGGATCATGTCGACGGCGCGTTTGGTGGTGTCGAAGCTTTGTTCACGGCCGATCGTTTTTTGGATCTCCGGGTCGAAATCCTGAACACCAATGGATGCGCGGTTCATGCCGCTTTCGAAAAGCGCGTCCAGACGACTGGCATCAATTTCGTTCGGGTCGATTTCAACCGAGAATTCGTAACCGTCGGCGAAATCCGCCACTTCGCGCACTGTGGCAGCAAGGTCGCGCATGTGTTCCGGCGAAAGGAGCGTCGGGGTGCCCCCCCCCCAGTGCAACCGCGAGAGGCGAACACCACGCGGCAGATGCCGTTTCAGCAGGGACAATTCATCCTTGAGCGTTTCGACATAGGCGGTAACCGGCTCACCGCTGGCAGTTCCTTGCGTTCGGCACGCGCAGAACCAACACAAACGGCGACAAAACGGCACATGCAAATAGAGCGATATGTCCGTGTTTTCTGGGATCGCCTCGATCCAACTGGAGAAATCCCCAGAATTAACGTCATTTTTGAAATGTGGCGACGTCGGGTAACTCGTATATCGAGGCACCTTCGCGTCGAATAGTCCCAAACGGGAAAGTTGTGTTCTCGCTACCATATGCATAGCATTAAGAGAGTTAGCCAAGATCAACTTTGATACAGATCAAGACCGGAACCATGTTGAAAGAAGATAGTCTCTCCGTCACTCAGGATTGCGGCGACTGCCCGATCCGCCATCGCGCAGTCTGTGCCCGTTGCGAGACGGACGAGCTCGAACGGCTGGAAAACATCAAATATTACCGCAGGTTCGAAGCCGGACAGACGGTGATATGGTCCGGTGATAGGATGGATTTTGTCGGCTCCGTCGTGTCGGGAATCGCTACACTGACTCAGACGATGGAAGACGGCCGCACCCAGATGGTCGGTCTTTTGCTGCCTAGTGATTTTGTCGGTCGCCCGGGACGCCCGACTGCGGCTTATGATGTGGTGGCAACCACCGACATGGTGATGTGCTGTTTCCGCAAGGCTCCGTTCGAAGACCTGATGGAGCGAACCCCACATATTGCACAGCGTCTGTTGCAGATGACGTTGGATGAATTGGATGCTGCACGCGAATGGATGCTGGTGCTGGGTCGGAAAACTGCGCGTGAAAAGATCGCTTCCTTGCTATCGATCATCGCGCGGCGCGATGCGACCCTGAACTTGGGCGGGCTTGATGGCCCTGTCACCTTTGACCTGCCGCTGACACGCGAAGCCATGGCAGATTATCTTGGCCTGACGCTTGAAACTGTGTCGCGTCAGGTATCCGCGCTCAAAAAGGACGGAATTATCCAGCTTGAAGGCAAGCGTCACATCACTGTGCCTGACATGACCCTGCTTTTGGAAGAAGCCGGTGACGACACCGATGGCGGAATGCTTGTCTGATTGTTATTGGTTCATCGCTGCGACGTAGCCGAATGCAGCCGCAACGATAAGTCCAAGAATAACCGCGAACGTGATCTTCCACACAGACCAAGGCCGTTCGCCCTGCACAGCGCCCGTGCGCCCATTGACGACAAAGCGATAGCTCTTGCCCCGGTACTTGTAGGCGGCCAACCAAACAGGCAATAGAACGTGCTTGAAGGTCACATCCGAAATTCGCGTGTCAATATTGTGCACGCGCTGGCGGTCTCCGCCGATGTCGAATTTGACGTCGCGCATGATGATGTTGTCCATGTAGGATCGGGCCTCGTGATAGCCTTCATCCAGTTCGACGCTGTAGGCTTCAGCGCGGAACCCAGCAAGGAATTCCGGTTGGTAGGGCTCTAAAGCAGACAGGTCCCACGGCTCCAGCGCGTCGGTGTATCGCTTAGGCAGCGATCGGGACGCCAGCACCAGCACATCGTCAAAGAACCGCACCACATTTCCTGACGCGGGCCGCCAACGCACCTTTGCAACGCGCACCGTTTCAGATTTGCCATTCCGTACAACTCTTCGTGTTTCGTAATAGACCGTCCCGTGCTCACCACGATAGGATGATCTGGTATCCGCATCGAAGGTCCAATATGGCACATAGATCCCGGTCATCTTGCGCCCTTTGCGCGCATAGTCCTGCAGGCCATTCGGCGCGAACCAAAGCCCACCCAGCCAGTCGGTCATGGATTTGCGGGCGTCCTTTTCGTCAAGCGAAAAAGGCAGCAATCCCTTTGGCTTGATGTGACGGTTCGGGCCTGTGCCGGTCACCACCGGGGTCGCGCAAAACGGGCATTCGGCAGCGTGCACACCGGGGTCAAATTCAACCATCGCGGCACAGTTTGGGCATTTGGAAACGCGGGTTTCTTCCATTTCCAGCGTCGGCAGTCGATCGGCGATTGCCGCTTGAAAATCAATCTCGCGAATAGCTCCACCAGTCCAAGGACCGGACCCCACTATTTCATTTGTCGCACCGCAATGATCGCACAGCATTTTCCCGCTATCCGGATCAAAGCGAAGATCTGCGCCGCAATTGTCACACGGAAAGCGATGCTGGGTTTCTGTCATGCCAAATTGCCCCACTCTCTAAATCCTTGACGGGAGTGGTCGTTCACAGGGCATAAACCCAATGACAAGGACCTAAAATGAGTGACCCACACCTCAACGCTCAATTGAGCAACGCAATCGGAGCGCATGGCGCGTGGAAGCTTCGTTTGCGGATGGCCGCTATGAAAGGCGATAGTTCGGAAGTGATGACACGTGCTGGCGATTGCCATGCTTGTGACTTTGGTCGCTGGCTGGACGGTCTGCCTGCAGATTTGCGGGCTAAGCCCGAGGCACGTGAGACTATCGGTTTGCATGAAGCCTTTCACAAAAGTGCAGGCCGAGTTGCGCAAATGATCGCGCAAGGCAAAAAAGACGCTGCGCTTTCGATGCTTGACGATGAATTTAGCGAAGCCTCCAGCGCACTCAAAACTGCGGTTGCCAAATGGAAACTGGCGGCAAGCTGCTAAGCTTTTGTCAGAAAGTTTCATATTACAGGTTCAATCACGCAGCATGTAATCCGAAACACTTTGCTCCGTCGCTCCGATATGCCCTGCACAACGGAGCGACGAAACTGTAGCGCCCAGCGCATTTGACTACGCTCCGGGCGGTGGCGGCGGCAAGACAGTGAAAAGCTGGGCTAGTTCCATCACGTCCTCGGCCTTTTTCCATCCATCCTGACCCGCAGTCCAGACATAGCTCTCGCGGGTCAATGCACCTTCGACTGCCATCCGCCCCATAGCGGCTTTCGAAAACGGACCTTTGGTTTCGCCATTTTCGGCCACATGCCAGACGTGTTCCACTGGCGGCGGAGGGGGCATCTGCCGCGATGCGGGTACGGCGTCACTTTGCACCTGCGGTACTCCTCCCCACGGACCGGCCTGCGCAGCAGCATGACCGATCTGCATTCCCAGACCCGCCCCTAGGCCTGCCTGTATAGCGGCGGCGCCTGCCCCATCCCTGCCAAGCGCCTCGGCGGCTTGGAACTGCATGTACTGGTTCAGATTGCCGATGACACCCATCGAAGAGCGCTTGTCGAGAACCTCTTCCACAGCAGGCGGGAGCGAGACGTTTTCGATATAAAGTTCAGGTAATTCCAGACCGTACTCTGCCAAGGTCGGTGCGATTTCCTTGCCCAGCAGTTTGCCAAGTTCGCGGGTATTCGCCGCCATGTCGAGCACCGGAATGCCGGCGCGGGCGATTGTACGCGAGAACTCCTGCACAATCACATTGCGGATTTGGTAGCTGATCTCGTCCATGGTGAATTCGCCATCCGTCCCGACGATTTCGACAAGGAACCGGGCTGGATCGATGACCCGTACCGAATATGTGCCGAAGGCGCGCAGGCGCACCGGGCCAAATTCTGGATCGCGGCAAATAATCGGGTTCTTTGTTCCCCATTTAAGATCTTGGAACCTCGTTGTGTTGACGAAGTATACTTCAGATTTGAACGGCGACCGGAACCCGTGATCCCAATGCTGAAGGCTGGTCAGAATTGGCATATTGTTGGTTTCAAGCATGTAAAGGCCGGGCGTGAACACATCAGCCAATTGGCCCTCATGTACGAACACGGCTGCCTGTCCTTCGCGGACGGTCAGCTTAGCCCCATACTTAATCTCATGGCCTTCGCGTTCAAACCGCCAGACCATCGTATCTCGGGTGTCATCCGTCCAATGGATGACGTCAATAAATTGGCCACTCAGGAAATCGAAAATCGGCATCTGGGGTCTCCGTTCAATCAGCTTGGTCCACCCTCGACAAGGTTCTGGGCAAGGCTCCACACAATGGGTCGCGCTTGTTCAGCAGTCATACCGGGGGTCAATCGGGGGTCGTAAAGGATCTGCAACAGCAGTTCGTCATGGCTGGTCAGAAGCGCGAATTCCTCGTCGTCGTTAAAAATCGACGGGCGCGCGTTCTGGTCATCATTGGCTAGCCCAAGTCCCTGGGCCAATTCTTCGTGGATACAGGCGCGGCGGGTCAGATCTGGATGTTCGGTTCGCACCAAAGCAACCGCTTGTCTGTAGGCGTTGCTGGTGTTCGAATCCGCAAAGGCCACAACAAGACAGTGGATTGCACGCGGTAGATTGAGGAAGATGGCACGGCTCGATGCCTCCATCCCGGGCGCGATAAGGTCAAGCGTATCGCGCAACTGGTCTTTGTCGTCTTCGCCCATGATCAGGACATGGAAGTTAGGTTGCCCCGAAACGAGAGAAACCGAGTGTCCCGAAACACGTGCTAGGCGGCGGGTATAGCGACTGAGTATTTCGCGGTCTTTGGCTTGGTTTTTGGCAGAATGGCTGTTGCCAAAGATGACACCCACACGAACCGGTGTCGTCCACTTCTTGATCTCGCCCAATGCACCGCTGGACGGCTGCAGGCCTGCACCTCGCGTATATTCTTCGGCCAAGGCGATACGTTCGAAATTCCGGGCAAGCATCTGGTCTGTGAATGGCGTATCCACACCGCCACCATCCACCCGTAGCAGCCCGCGGGCAAGCAGGTCTTCTTGAACTCGGGCGTAGTAGCGCCGGAGTTCGATCGCCTGCGCCGAGGGCGTTTGCGGAATTGCGGGCGCGGCAACAACCGGACGGTCGGGCCGCGCCTGAGGTTTTGTGTCCGTGGGCGCGGTCTGTGTTGTGAAAGGGTCACAAGCAGACAGGGCCGCGAGGGCGGCGCAGGACCACAAGATATGAGACCAACGCCGCAGCACTTGGTTACTGATCCGGCATAGACGCGGATGTGGTGTCGCCAATCCCGTCCTTGCGCGCCTTTGCTGACGCCAGAGTATCCCGCAGATCTGCTTCCATCTTCTTTAGCTCGGCTTCGGCGGCGGCGCGTTTGGCCTTGCCTTCGTCCGCGATCTGCAGGCTTTCCTGAATGGTACCGATCAGGTCGGCATTGGCTTGTTTGACGGCTTCTATGTCGAACACGCCGCGCTCCATTTCTTCGCGGATCAACTTGTTGCTATCCCGCAGGTTCTTAGCGTTTGACGTCAGCAACTCGTTGGTCAGGTCGTTGGCATCGCGTACCGCAGCGGCGGCCTCGGCAGAGCGCTGTATCGTAACCGCTTGTGCCAACTGGGTTTCCCAGAGCGGGACGGTGTTGACCAACGTAGAGTTGATCTTGGTGACCAAAGACTTGTCATTCTCTTGAACCAAACGAATTGACGGCAGCGACTGCATCGTCACCTGACGTGTCAATTTCAGATCATGTACCCGGCGTTCAAGATCGTCGCGCGCTGCGCGCAGGTCGCGCAGTTCTTGCGCTTTCATCACTTGATCGTTTTCTGGCGCGGCCTGCACCTCGGCTTCTTTTGCCGGGATGTCGGTGCTGTCCAGTTCCGCCAGCTTTTCTTCGCCTGCCGCAATATAGAGTGCAAGTTCGTCATAGAATTGCAGCGTCTTGTCGTAGAGCAGATCCAGCGATTTGATGTCTTTTAGCAGCGTATGTTCGTGCTTGAGAAGGTCATCGGTGATCTTGTCGATCTGGCCCTGTACCTTTTCGAATTTCGCGGTGAATTTTGCGAAAGGAGCCGCGCGGCCTAGCAGTTTTTCCCACCAGCTGCGTTCGCGTCGGACATCCAGTTCAGAGACAGAAAAGCCGCGGATGGTGCTGACGATACCGCGAAGGCTGTCACCGGCAGGGCCAACATCCTTGTTGCGAACATCCGCAAGCATGGCTTGCGAGATTTCTTGCAATTCCGCCTGAGCGTTAGAGCCGAAAGAAACGATGGACTGGGTATCCATCATGTCGATCTCGGCCATGCGGGACCGGATTTCCTCACTGACAACGGGATCAGCTTGTGCCAGTGGTACAATTGCCTCGACGGCCTTGGGTTCCGGCAGGATGACGGCGTTGACTTCTTCCACCAGGGCCAATGTTTCCTGGGCTTTGGCGCGAATTGTTTCAGACATCGTGGTTCCCTCTACAACACAATTCTATTCTATTTCATGTCCCGATCAATTCGGACACCTTCACGCTGCAAACGGTCGCGAAGCACGTCGATCTCGACCGTGAGATCGGTTCGGTCATCCAACAACATTTTGCGGGTGCGGGCCGAAAAGTTCAGTTCCAAATCATCAAGCAATGACTCGTAATCGGTGCGGGCTTGCGCGTCTTGGGTCCGGGAGTAGACGTCCGCGAACTTGATTGTCGCGTCACGTGCCCCCATCAGGTACACACTAAGATACTTGCGAGCCGAGGTAAGGTCTCTTGGATCTTCCTCAACGGTGCGAAACAAGTCTTTCGCCGTCGTTTCGAATTTTTCTACGCGCGCGATCATGCTGCGGTCACCAGAGCGTTTGATGGCGTCGCGCATCGCAGCGAGATGGGCCTCAGCTTCGTCGACGGCACGTGCCACACGGTCCTGCTGAAAGGTGTCGACCCCTTCCATGCCCTTGTCCCGCATCGGATCGACACCGAACGCGCCAAGATGCAGCGCAGTCGCTGCTGCCCCATAGATGATCGGGGCCAAAACGCCCGGTTCACTGGCAAAGGATGCAATCCCGACACCCACACCGGCCAAGCCCGCTGCCACGATCTTTCTTGGAAAAGCTGGGCGGCGTGCCACTTTACGCGCATTGTAGGCGGCTTGGGCCGTCAGGCCGCCGCGCAAAAGCCAAGCCCCCAACAAAAGCACAGCGGCGCCGACTAGACCTATACCCAAGCCGATGGCACCTTCATTAATTGAGGTGAACGCCAAAACAATTGGAGGTATGAAAAGCACATTCGACCGCGCACCAACGGGATCGACGGTTGCGCCCTTGAAAGAACTGGTCGTCCCGTCTTTTGCTGCTTGTGACGTTGACCCGTTAGGGCTGTATTTGCCACCAAACCGTTGGGCCATGATTAAAGGCCCCCAAGCCAGCCGCTGGTGACACCAAACAGCAAAACAAGCAGCAGAACGTAGCTGACTTTTTGCAAGCCCGCACCGGACATGAGACCCCCTTTCCCAAGTGTTGTTGGAAACTTAGGGGATGTCTCTATGGCTTACTAGGGGGAAGTCGGCTCAGATCCGCTCATGCCGCGTGATAGCGGTGCATTCGATTGAACAGCAGATCGGTCTGCAGCTCAAAATTGTCGCGCCCTTTGCCGATACCACGTTGGCGCGCACGGGATTCGAACGTATCGACCAGGGCTTGAACCTTGATCAGAAACTTGCGCCGCTGGAACGGTGTCACCTTGCCTTCCGGCGCGTCGACAAGCATTGCCACTTCAAGTTCCATCTTATCAAGAAGCTTGCTCACCGACGGCGCGATCCTTTGTAAGGTTGTCGTGGCGACGTCAATTGTGCCCAAAAGTCCCATGATGGTGTTCACTGCGACCCGTGTTCTTTCGTAAAGATCATCGTCTTCGAGGCGGCTCAAAGATATCAGCAACGTCTCACAGCGATCATCAAAATCCTGATACAGTTGCGTGTTGATAATGCGCAGCTTTCTAGCCGGGTTGTCCATGCCCTTGTCGCGCATCGGATCAAGTCCGAAAGAGATCAGGCAAAGGATAAACGTCGAGAGCGCAATCACTAGCGGCACAGTGGCGACTTCGATTTTGGTGGTCGCTAACAGGCCAACAACCAACGCAACGATTGTGCTGCCAATCAACTTGAACGGAATTCTTGGGCGCGCAGCAACCTCGGCCGCATCATATGCGACATGGGCTCTTTGACCGATGGACAGAAACAGAAGGCCCACACCGAAAAGCGTAATGATCAAAATCGCAGACGCGAACCCGGCAACAGTTCCATCCAGCAACCACAGAATCAGCGGGCTAGTTGCAAGAACCATGAACCCCACCGGAACATCTTCGCCCGGAGCTGCCTTACCAAGCGAGGCGCTGCGGTCATTATCCATCAAGCTTTTGAGCTGGATCGCCATCAGAGAAGTCCCAGAGCAAAGATTGTCAGCCAGAGAATTGCGAATGCCACCCAAGACGCCATTGCGCCGTGCGTGCGTATTTGTTGCACCGCACCGCGGAGCGCTTTTGATGTGTCATCTGCAACCGTGCCAAGGTTCGACAGAACCAGCAGCACAGAGGTCACAAGCACAGCAGAGGTGATGAATGTGATCAACATGCAGCCGTTGTCGGCAACAAACCGGGCGGAATATGGGCGTTAAAAGGGAAAGATCAGGGAGTCTTTCGCGGCCCGCTCGGGCGCGGTTTACGCCGAACCGTGCTGCCCTTTTGTTTCAGGGGCTTGGCAGGTTTTGCGTCGGTCGACATCTCTAGACCCAATTGATCTCTGATCACTTTACGGCGCAGTTCTTCGACGGCACCCGGTTTCAGTTGGCCCAATTGGAACGGACCATAAGAAGTACGGATCAGACGATTCACCGTCAGCCCAAGATCAGTCATGGCGCGGCGAATTTCGCGGTTTTTGCCTTCGCGCAAACCGATAGTCAGCCACGCGTTCGCGCCTTGCTGGCGATCCAGCGTCACGGTCATCGGTTGAAAGCGCTCTCCATCGATCACCAGCCCCTTGCGCAGAGGCTCGAGTTTCTCGTCGCTGGGCGATCCTTTGACCCGGACGCGGTATTTGCGCAGCCAGCCGGTTGCGGGAAGTTCCAGCTTGCGCTTGATGCCGCCGTCGTTGGTCAGCAAAAGCAGACCTTCGGAATTGAGGTCCAGTCGCCCAACGCTCATCACGCGGGGCATCTCTTCGGGTAGCTTGTCAAAGATCGTTGGGCGGCCCTGTTCGTCTTTGGTCGTCGTCACAAGGCCCACCGGCTTGTGGTACAGCCAGATACGGGGTTCGTCCGGGGCGCCGACCACCTTGCCATTGACCACAACCTTGTCTGACGCGGTAACGTTCAGCGCGGGACTGTTGATGGTTTTGCCATTCACGGACACGCGCCCTTGCAGGATCAACTGCTCGGCTTCGCGCCGGCTGGCCAAACCAGCACGGGCAATGACTTTGGCGATGCGATCACCGGGGGGCGTGTTTTGTGTCATACCAAGCGGCTTAGTCCAATTCCCCCCCTTGGGAAAGGTGAATGCGCGGTCTATGACGGGCGCATGGTATTCCGTTCGAATATGTCCCTGGCGCTGGATCAGGCGCGCGCGGCCGCAGACCGCGGCGAGGTGCCTGTGGGCGCAGTAATCGTAGCCGCCGATGGGGCTGTCGTGGCAGCCGCAGGCAACCGGACGCGCGAATTGAACGATCCCACCGCCCATGCCGAGATTCTCGCGATCCGCGAGGCGTGCGCCCTGCTTGGCGTGGAACGGCTAACGGGTCACGATCTCTATGTCACGCTGGAACCCTGTCCGATGTGCGCCGGTGCGATTGCGAACGCCCGCATCCGACGTTTGTATTATGGCGCGCAGGATGCCAAGTCAGGTGGCGTCGCTCATGGCGCGCGGGTGTTCTCGCACTCACAATGCCATCATGTGCCCGAGATTTACGATGGCTTGAGTGCGCCCGAGGCTGAGCAAATTCTAGTCGACTTTTTTGCCGCCAAACGGGGGGCCGGTGCATGACCCGTATCATCCTGTTCAACAAGCCTTTCGATGTTCTGTCACAGTTTACCGACAAAGGCACTGAAGGTACCGAGCGGCGCACCTTGTCGGAATTCATTAGCATTCCGGGCGTCTATCCTGCCGGACGGCTGGACCGGGACAGCGAAGGGTTGATGGTGCTGACCGACAACGGGAAATTGCAGGCCAGGATCAGCAATCCCAAGTTCCGGTCGCCCAAGACTTATCTTGCACAAGTCGAAGGGACACCAACGCACGACCAGCTTGAGCAGCTACGCAAGGGCGTTACCCTGAAGGATGGTCCGACCAGACCTGCGCAGACCGAGCAGATCGCGCCACCAGATCTGTGGCAGCGCGATCCACCCGTTCGGTATCGCAAAACCGTGCCAGATGCGTGGCTGCGCCTGACGATTACCGAAGGCCGCAACCGGCAGGTGCGCCGGATGACCGCCCATGTTGGCCTTCCCTGCCTACGGCTGGTCAGGTGGTCCGTGGGCGAGTGGTCGCTGGACGGCATCATGCCCGGTAAGTGGCGGGACGCTTAGGCCAGATTTCATCCAGGCTCAGATCAGGCGGCGCGGCGTGAAAGGCGCGGACGGCGACCCTCACATTCGGACTTCAGATCGACCAATCCCTGTTCCAGCGCGCTTTGAATTGTGCGTCGTGCATGGCCTGGCAGAAACGTTGCATACGCACCGCGAAACGATTCCGCTGTTTCGACCCGTGTGCTCGCCCCTTCGGCGGTCAGGCACCAGACACGTCGCGCAGAAATCACCGTCGACGCACCCGTCCAACCGATAAAGCCAGGCGCGTCCAACGCCTGAACGGTGCTGCGGATGGTCATGCCTCCAGCGCGCCATTCAAATCTGGTGCCGACAGTCACGTGCCCCACCGCACCCACCCATTCAACGCCGCCATTCCAGTTCGGCCAGGTTTCGGGATCCGCAATCAGCGCCCATACCGCGTCGCGCGGTGCAGATATTACGATAGAGGCCCGTGCCTTTGCACGGGCTGTGAGATCAATGTCGAAAAGAGACATGTCTGGCGTCCAACCTATCGGGACGCCGGGGGCTTGACGCGCCGGACCATCCGGCAGCGCGGCGACCGGCCTTTAGCAGATGCGTATGCTTCTAGTTTACATCAAGCCCGCCGCCTTGGCGCAGAAAAATAAATTAGACCCACTTGGCAAGCGGCGGCAGGCTCATCAGAACAGCATTCGCATCATGTCCAGTTTCTAGCCCGAACTTCGTGCCCCGATCATATACAAGGTTGTATTCCGCATAGAGACCGCGATGCACAAGCTGCGTGTCTTTGTCTGCGTCCGACCAGTCCTGCACACGGCGTTTTGCAACCAGCGGCACATAGGCGGGAAGAAACGCGCGGCCGATATCTTGCGTCAGACTGAAATCGGTTTCCCAGTCACCTGTGTTGTGGTCGTCCATGAAAATACCGCCGACACCGCGTGCCCGACCCCGATGCGGGACATAGAAGTATTCGTCGGCCCATTCCTTGAGGCGCGGGTAATAGGCCTCTCCATGTGGATCGAGGTGCTTTTTCTGGGTGTCGTGGAAATGCTGGGTATCCTCGGCGTATTCGATGCAGGGGTTGAGGTCGGAACCGCCGCCGAACCACCAAGCATGCGGTGTCCAGAACATTCGCGTGTTCATGTGCACCGCCGGGCAATGCGGGTTCTGCATGTGCGCAACTAGGCTGATGCCCGACGCCCAAAAGCGCGGATCGTCCTTCATGCCAGGTATGCCCTTGCGCGCGGCCATCGCGTGCTGTGCCCGTTCGCCAAGTGTGCCGTAGACGGACGAAACATTGACTCCGATCTTTTCGAACACCCGACCACCGCGCATCACGCTCATTAGACCGCCGCCTGCGTCTGAACCGTCGTCGGAATGGCGTTTGGTTTCAGTCACTTCAAAGCGCCCCGGGGCGGCATCGCTTAGCGGTCCGGCGTCGTGGCTGTTCTCCAATCCTTCGAACGCGGCTACGATCTGATCGCGCAATTCGCGAAACCACGCAGAGGCGCGCGCTTTTTCGGTGTCAAAGTGTTCCGTCATTTCACTGTCCTATTTCACTGACAGGACACTACAACGCGTTACGGGAATCACAAGCCACTCCAAAGGCTTGATTGTGCGACCAAATCGGTCAGTGAGCAGGTGCACTAACCGGGTCAAGCAGCGTTCGTCCCCCATCGATGGTCATGATTTGCCCGGTGATGAATCCAGCGCTTTCCGACGACAGAAATTGGACCGCTTGCGCCAACTCGGCAGGACTTGCAATGCGTGCGAGAGGCGTATTGCCTTCAATTTCCTCTCGGTAGCCATCGTGATCCTTAAGGGCCTGTTTTAGACTGGCCGACATAACCGATCCAAGTGCAACAGAATTCACCCGGATACGGTGTTCTGCCAATGACACGGCCAAAGAACGGGTCAATTGGTCCAGCGCAGCCATCGACACCGAAAAACCAAGCAATTCAGGCTGGGTGCGCCGCGCTGCAATAGAGGACAAGTTGACGATTGCACCCGCTTGCCCTTCTTCCTTGTCGGCTGCTTGTTTGATCATTCGCTTTGCAACCATTTGTGAAAGGCGGAACGTATTGGTCACGTTTTGGAGGACCAATGCCTCGAGTGTCGTGTCGTCCAAATCAAGCGGATCAGAGGGCAATACCTGTCGGCTTCCATTGACCAGAATATCCACGCGGTCAAAAGCATCGATTGTGGCGGACAAAAGGTTGGCCAGGGTAAGCCTTTCGCGCAGATCACCCGCGAAGTAACGGATATTGCCGTCCTCTTCGGGCATCTCGCCGCATTCATGAGCTAAGCGGGCTTCGTCCATGTCGGCAAACATGACATTCGCACCCTGATCGACGAAGTGTCGTGCGATGGCGAGGCCAACACCGTTTGCTGCACCGGTGACGATGGCCGTCTTACCTTCAATCGAAAATGACATGTCAGGTCTCCCTCAGCGTCGCCTTGCACGGCCGGGTTTATCAGAAGATCTTGGCTGGTCAGCTTGCAACACCTTGAAGCGCGTGTCGCCCTCCAGTTCCTGCAATTGGGCAAAGGAGGTGGCCAGCGTCGTCTCGTAGGGTAAGTGACGATTGGCCACCATCACAAGGGTGCCTTTGGGTTTCAGCAGCCGGGCTGCCGAACGAATGAAATTCTGTCCCAACGAAGAATCCGGCGTGCGGCTGGTGTGAAATGGTGGGTTCATCACAACCCAATCCAAACTGCCCGCCACACCCCAAGTCGCCGCATCAGCCCAGTGCAGCGCAACCCGGTCATCGGTCAGGTTCAGGCGAGCACAGTTCAGCGCGCGCTGATCAGCCTCGACCAAATCAATGTGAGTGACACCGGGCAGATCCAAGAGGTGTTTTGTCAGAAAACCCCACCCGCCGCCAAGGTCCGCACCACGACCCTTGATCAATTTGGGAAGCGCAGCAATCAAAGCTTCAGAACCGGCGTCCGGGCCGTCTGCAGAAAATACACCAGGTTGCGTAAACCATCCAGACGCAACGGGCGCAGGATCAGGCAAAGCGCAATCTTCGAACGCTGTGCCCGAAGTAAACCAGAAAATTTTGCCGTGCGCTTTCGAGGTCTGGCCTTCGATTGTGACCTTATCCTTAGCAAACTTGAGCGTCGCGTCGATGCCATCGGTCTTCGCGCCATCGACGATGACCAGACCGCCAGCCGCAACCGCTTCAGCTTTAGCCAGCAATCCACGCGCCAGTTCCCGGCTACGCGGGAGCGTGACATGAACGATGTCGGCAGGTCCGGCCGCGTCGGTTGTGACGGGCAACCCCATCGCCTCGAATAGATCAAAGGCCGGTTTGAAATTTTGCTGCACGGTGAGGTCGAGGCCCGAAAGGCTGCCAAGATCTGCGTCAGGGCTTGGTTCAAGAAATACGATGCGCGCCCCATCAGGCAGGGTCAGCGCGCCTGTCTCGAGGGCGTGGTCTAATCTGGCTAACGTCATGGGAGTTCCGGGACAGCTGCCCGGTTATTCCTTTTCCATGGTGCATTGCAGCGGATGTTGATGGCGGCGCGCAAAATCCATTACCTGCCCCACCTTGGTTTCCGCGATCTCGTGGCTGAACACGCCGACAACCGCAACGCCCTTTTTGTGAACGGTCAGCATAATCTCGAACGCTTGCGCATGCGTCATTCCGAAGAACCGCTCAAGAACATGCACTACGAATTCCATCGGAGTGTAATCGTCATTGAGCAGCATGACTTTATAAAGCGGCGGACGTTTTGTCTTGGCACGCGTCTCGACGACGACACCCGTATCGTTGTCATCGTTCGACGATGGCCCGGCCAAAGGGCGGGACGACGTGATGTTGGCCGACAGGTGTTTCATGCTTGGGTCTGGACCTCGGGTTCCATATCCTTGGTGGCTCTATATAACCTGTCTTGTCTTCGAGAAAAGAGGCGCGTGCCCTACTATGACGCGAAAGCTGCAAACAATCGGGTTCGATGCCGACGATACACTGTGGCACAACGAACGTTTCTTCAAACTTACGCAAGATCGCTTCGAAGAGTTACTGTCTGATTACACCGACAAATCTTTACTGCACGTCCGGCTGATCGAGGCTGAGAAACGCAATATCGGCCACTATGGTTTCGGTGTGAAAGGTTTTGTGCTTTCGATGATCGAAACTGCAATCGACGTGACGGAAGGCGCAGTTCCCGGCCAAGTCATTCGCAGAATTCTGGATGCTGGGCAGGATATGCTGGCCCACCCGATTGAATTGCTACCCCATGTTCAGACAACGATCGACGCTTTGGCACAAAGTCATCGGCTGGTTTTGATCACCAAAGGCGACTTGCTTCATCAAGAGCGCAAGCTGGCGCAATCCGGCTTGGGAGAACTGTTCGATGACGTGGCGATTGTTTCTGAAAAAACAGTTGAAACCTATCTCACTGTCTTTGGCCGTCATTCCGGAGGGGTAGAGGCCGCGATGATGGTGGGCAATTCGATGAAGTCAGACATTTTACCTGCGGTCAACGCAGGGAGCTGGGGTGTTTTCGTTCCACACGACCTTGAGTGGGAACTCGAAAAAGCGCCCCCCCCGCAAAACCCAAGATACCACGCGATTGCTGACTTAGGTGATTTGCCCGCACTAGTGGCAGAAATCGGCTGAACAGATTCGCCACATTCTTGCCACAATGGCTGACCTAGTAAGCAGATGCATTTAGCCCCCAACATGTTGCGATGCATCGCGCCCATGAGTGGAAAAAAGATATATAAATAAGGACTTTATCGGACTCGGCTCATGTGTTAGCCTTATTTCAATAATAATGCTGACCGGAAAAATTCGGCGGCTTGAGGCAGAGAAGGCAGATATTGTGACGGGACGGCGTAGAAAGCCGGGCCGAATTGGCCTGTATTTGATCACTGCAATTTGGTTGGCGGTCTTGGTTCCGTTCAGCGCTATGGCGGCACCTTATGCGGCGATGGTGATGGACGCGCGAAACGGGGAAGTCATACACTCCGCAAACGCAGACACGCGTTTACACCCTGCATCGCTGACCAAAATGATGACCCTCTACGTTGTTTTCGAAGCCGTGCAAAACGGTGAGATCAGCATGGACACAAAGGTTCGCATCTCGAACAAGGCCGCTGCAGAGCCCCCGTCCAAACTTGGCTTGCGTTCGGGTTCCAACATTCAACTAAGGTATCTAGTACGCGCAGCCGCGGTGAAGTCGGCCAACGATGCGGCGACTGCACTGGCGGAAGCCATTTCCGGTTCCGAAGCTGCCTTTGCCCGCCGCATGAACCGCACCGCAAAAGCGCTCGGCATGAGCCGTACAACCTTCAAAAACGCACATGGCCTGACCGAGAGCGGCCATCTGTCCAGCGCACGAGACATGACGATCCTCGGTCGCCATATGCTTTATGACTATCCGCAGTATTATAACTTGTTCTCGCGTCGCAGTACCGATGCCGGGATCAAGGCGGTCGCTAACACCAACCGCCGTTTTCTTAACGCCTACAAAGGCGCAGATGGCATCAAAACGGGCTACACCCGCGCTGCAGGTTTCAACCTCGTCGCCTCTGCGGAACGTGGCAATGAGAGGATCATTGTGACCGTGTTCGGTGGCAACTCAACCGCATCGCGCAACGCACAGGTGGCCAAGTTGATGGACCTAGGCTTCAGCAAGGCGCCCAGCCGCATGGCCTTGCGCACGCCGCGCAAGCCTCCTTATCTTGGCCCAGACGCGTCTGCCCCCGCAGAAACCGTGATTGCACGTAGCCAGACACCGTCTACATCCACCCGCGCAAAATCCATTCGGGTGGTGGCCGCCGCGGTCAAAACAAGTCTTCGCCCAACCGCACGTCCCGTAGCCGAGACGATCTTACCGGAAACGTTAGTCGCCGAGTTGAAGCAGGACATCCAATCCGTCCTAGAAGAAGTGCAGACCACCGAAGTTCGCGAAATCGCAGCAACCTCGGCACAGGTCGCAATCGCCGCACCCGCGACAGATATTGCTGTCGAAGCCGTTATCGCCGGACAAAAAACGGCGCCCAGCGCATCAGTCAAACCCGTCGTACGGCCCCGTACATTGGTTCTGGCCTCGGCGAGTGCCAGGCAAGCTGTCACAAGCCAGCCCGTTCAGAAACGCGAGGCCGAAGTGGTCACACGAGTTTCGACGTCCGGCGGTCGACATTGGGGCATTAATGTTGGACGCTTTCCCAGTCGCTATGCTGCAGAGAAAGCGCTGCTGAAAACTGCGCTGGCCGAGATGGCAACACTCGACGGATCGTTGCGCAAAGTGGTCAACGGCGCGCGGGGGTTCGATGCATATTTCATGGGCCTGACCCGCGATGCAGCGGACCTTGCCTGCCGCAGACTTCAGGCGCGGCAGGTGACATGCTTCATGATCGGTCCAAGCTGACCCTCGTTGGGTCACCTTTTGGGATGATCGTCATAATCGTCTGACAGGATGCGTTGCGCAGCCCCTTCCGGGTCTTCGTATTGCCGCGACTTTACCGTGAAAACGAAAGCCACAAGTCCGATCCCTCCAAGGATCAACGACACGGGGATAAGATAGGCAAGGACGTTCATCGGAGGCTCCGACTTATTTGAGGCGCAGGGCGTTCACCGACACGGTAATCGAAGAGCTCGACATCGCCAAGGCCGCGATCAGCGGTGAACAGAGGCCCGCCACCGCCAGTGGAACCGCGATGATGTTGTACCATGTTGCAATGGTGAAATTCTGACGAATACGCTTGATCGCCACGCGCGACGTGGAAAGTGCGTCGGCAATCGGCGCAAGCGATTTACCCAGCAGCACCACGTCGGACGCAACCCGCGCCGCATCCAGCGCAGTGGCAGGAGAGATCGACGCGTGCGCACCAGCCAAAGCAGCCGTATCGTTCAGACCGTCTCCTACCATCAGGACGTGTTTGCCGCTCTCGCTAAGTTGGGCGATACGTGTTGCCTTGTCTTGCGGCAACGCTTCGGCGACCCATTTGGCGATCCCGAGACGGTTCGCAAACGCCTCGACTGCTGACGTGGTGTCGCCTGACATCAAGATCACCTCGTACCCGTCGCTTTGCAGCTTGGCGACAAGGACTTCGGCACCATCGCGGATCTGGTCAGCAAAACGGAACGGATCGGCCACGGTGTCTCCGACACGCAGCCATGCACAGGTCTCATCACTGTCGCCGCCGCCAACCCAACTGCCACGACCAAGGCGCACCGTCTGGCCCAACCATGTACCTTCGGTGCCGTGGCCCGGATGCTCAGTGATATTCGTCACCTTCGCAGAAACGATCCCTGCATCACGGATGGCCTTGACCAGAGATTGCGACAGCGGGTGCGACGATCCCTCTGCCAATGCGAAGGTAATTCCCAGATCCCGGCGCGAGTGATCGCCAAGGTTCACGACCTCGGGTGTGCCAGCGGTCAGAGTGCCGGTCTTGTCGAACACGACTGTATCTATTTGCGCCATACGCTCCAAAGCGGTCGCGTCTTTGATCAATAGCCCCTTGAGGAACAAACGCCCAGACGCCGCCGTGGTCACCGCGGGGACAGCAAGTCCCAACGCACACGGGCAGGTGATGATCAGAACCGCCGCCGCGATGTTGAGCGCAGTGCGCAGATCGAACGTGTAGAAATACCAGCCGAGAAAGGCCAAAGCCGACAGGATATGGACCCCCGGCGCATAAAGCTTGGCAGCTTTATCCGCCAGCGAAGTGTACCGCGACCGACCGGATTCAGCGATGGCAACCAGATCGGCCATGCGGTGCAGGGACGTGTCGCGCCCCACTGCGCTGGCACGGATGGTCAGTGGGCCGGTCAGATTGACCTCTCCTGCACTGACTATGGCACCGGGGCCGGCATAGATTGGACGGGTTTCCCCTGTCAGCAGCGATCGATCCAGTTCTGATTGCCCGTCGATGATCTCACCATCCACGGGCATCCGCCCACCTGGGCGCACCCGGATCAGGTCGCCGACAACCAATGCAGACATGGCGATTTGTTCTTCACCTGAATCTGTCACGCGCCAAACCCGCGGCACTTCTAGCGCGGCGAGTTCCTCGGCAGCTGATCGCGCGGCAGAGCGTGTGCGGTGGTCAAGATACCGGCCCGCCAGCAAGAAAAACGTCAAGGTGATCGCGGCATCAAAATAAGCGTGCTCGCCAGACAACGATGTTTCCCAAAGAGACGTCGCAACAGCCAAACCGATGGCCAGCGAGATCGGCACATCCATGTTAAGTCGCCCTGCCCGCAAGGCAGTCCAGGCATGTTTAAAAAACGGCTGCGCCGAAAACGCGATTGTCGGCAAGGCGATCGCAGCGGATATCCAGTGGAACATGTCGCGCGTCGGACCATCCGCACCGGACCACACGGCAACTGACAGCAGCATGATGTTCATCGCCGCAAAGCCAGAAACCGCAAGTCGCATCAGCAGATCGCGTCCGGCCTTGTCAGTGTCGGTGGCGCGCAGTGCTGTCGTATCCAACTCGTGCGCCTCGTAGCCGGCACGCTGCAAGACCTTGATCAGGTCGTCCGCCGTCACGTTGGAGACTGCTTCGATCTGCGCCCGTTTGAGCGTCAGGTTCACTCGCGCGCCCAGCACGCCCTCGGTCGCGCCTAGAATACGTTCTACGCCCGAAATACAGGCCGCGCAGTGGATCGACGGCAATGACAGAATAATGTTGACGTCCTTTGGCAACGCCGCCTCTGCCAGGGCCTCGGCCGCAGGAGCGGCGGAACAGGCGGGACAGGCCGACGTCGGTGGGCGCATCGCGAGGGTCATAGATCAGCTTTCAACGTGAAGGACAACGCGCTGTTCAAAGGCAACGCCCTCCAGCGATGTGGCTTTCATGCGGATATTCCAGTTGCCCGGCGCCAGTGTTTCACGCGCGACATAAGCCCGACCGTCAAAGGCGAACTCAGGCGTACGGTCGTCTTGAACGTGGGTCGCGCGGCCAAGCACGGCATCCAACTTGCCTGCCTGCACCGGGCGGCCTTGTGTGTCTGTGATGCTCAGGATCAGCAATCCACCCTTGGCTTCGGCATACACCTCCCAGCCCAAGGACTGCTGCTCTTCGCGGCGCACATCGAAGTTCTGCGAGGCGACATAAGAGTTCTTCACTTCCAGCCCCGGAAAGGTTTTCACCGCAGAATAGGCGAGCACCAGATTGACCGAGATGATGACAGCAAAACAGCTGCCGAAGATGGCCAGTGCATGCCAGCCAGTTAGTTTGCGTTCCTTGGTCATCAGTTGCTTCTCCCGTTGAAGATCGTGTCGGTATACGCACGGTCGCCGTTGGTCAGGTCTTCGACCCAGAACCGAATGTCGCTGCGTTCGTCCTCGGCCGGATCAGACCCCGGTGCAGCGACGACATAAACCCGTTGCAGGTAGGTTTCGTTGGCGGGGACATCGACAGTTTCGTAAGGTGTGCCTTCAAGCTGAACCCGCAGTGACGGATGGCCGGTGACAGAGACACGGAAGGGGCGGTCCTCTCCATGTTTGTTCAACAGCCGCACATCATAAGTGTTGCGAATTGACCCGTCAGACAGCGTGACAAATGTCGGATTGCGAACAGGTGCGACGGTCATGTCGAGCTCGGGCCGGATAAAGAGCGCGAAAACCAGACCGATGCCCACCAATGCCCAAAGCGTGGTGTACATCATGGTGCGCAAACGGAAGATGTGGAACCACGCCGTGCGCGGCTTTTCCCCGGCTCGTTCGCGCGGTTCATCAGACAGGGCCAGATAGTCGATCAGACCACGCGGCTTGCCGATCTTTTCCATGATGTCGTCACAAGCGTCGATGCACAGGCCGCAGGTGATACACTCCATCTGCTGCCCGTCGCGGATGTCGATGCCCATCGGGCAGACGTTGACGCAGGCCATGCAGTCGATGCAGTCGCCCAGTTGCTCGGCCCCTTCACCCTTGCGGTGCTTGCCCCGCGGCTCGCCGCGCCACTCGCGATAGCCGATTGTCAAAGTGTCTTCGTCCATCATCGCCGCCTGAATACGCGGCCATGGGCAGGCATAGATACAGATCTGTTCGCGGGCGAAGCCACCAAAGAAGAACGTGGTCGCAGTCAGGATCAACATCGTGGTGTAAGCCACTGGATGCGCCTGACCAGTCACCAGATCGCGCAGCAGTGTCGGCGCGTCGGCAAAATAGAACACCCACGCCCCGCCGGTGGCGAGACCGATGAAGAACCACGAGACCCATTTGGTAAGCCTCAACCGTGCTTTGCGGAAATCCATCTTTTCCTGTCGGTGCAAGCGAAGACGTGCGTTGCGGTCACCTTCGATCCAACGTTCGACAAGGATAAACAGGTCCGTCCAAACGGTTTGCGGGCAAGCATACCCGCACCACACGCGGCCAAGCGCCGAGGTGAACAGGAAAAGACCCAGCCCAGCCATGATCAGAAGTCCCGCCACAAAGTAGAATTCGTGCGGCCAAATCTCGATCCAGAAGAAAAAGAATCGGCGGTTCGCCAGATCGACAAGCACCGCTTGATCAGGCAGTTGCGGCCCCCGATCCCATCTGATCCACGGTGTGACGTAATAGATGCCCAGCGTGACGATCATGAGGATCCATTTGAAGCTGCGGAAACTGCCCTTCACACGCTTCGGAAAGATCGGTTCGCGTGCAGCGTAAAGGTTCGGCGGCGTTTGGTTTTCTGCTTGAGACACGAAGAATTGGCTCCCAAAGACGGATTGGCTTGATCGTCTTTTCTCAGGGGCGGGACCTGTAGACTTTGACTTGCATCAAATACTGTATCTTTAATTCAGGTTTTTGCCGCTTCCCTTCGGATCCAGCGCAAAAACGCCTTGAGCGGGGCACGCTGCACGCCGGGTCGCGTGACAAGATTGTACCCGGAATCCAGCCGGTCTTCGAAAACAGCCATCAGGCGTCCGGCGGCAAGGTCTTCTGCGACGGCGATTCGCGTGGACACCGCGACCCCCTGCCCGTTTCGCGCACCATCAAGCATAAGGTTTCCCGGTACATGGGTCCGCGACAATACCTTTGCATGGGCGAGCCCGTGCTTGGTCAACCATGCCGAGGATTCCGTCGTGCCCAGTTCCTCGAGCCACGGATAGTCGATCAAATCACGGGGCTCTGACGGTGCTTTGCCTTTGAACAGCGACGGCGCACCGATCACCACAAGTGACGAGTCAAGCAGGCGTTCACATTCAAGCCCGGCCCAGCCACCTGTGCCATATCGGATCGCGACGTCGATGCCACCCGGGGACGGGTCTGTCAGAACCGGGCTTGGTGTGACGATCATGTCGATTCCGGGGTGCTCAATCTGGAAACTGCCAAGGCGCGGCATCAGCCATGCGCTGGCAAAGGTCGGCGTGCAGCCCACGTTCAGCGGCCTGTGCGCATCGGCATTTGTTAGCGCTTCAACCCCGGTAGAAATTCTGCTGAATCCATCTTCCAGTGCACGAGCAAGGTCGCGCCCGTTGTCAGTCAGTTCCAGCGCCCGGCTTGAACGGTCGAACAAAGGCGTTCCGAGATGCGCTTCAAGACTGCGCAATTGCTGCGAGATCGCCGCGTGGCTGACGTTCAATGCTGTACCGGCACTGACGACTGACCCGGTTTGAACAAAAGCGCAAAAGGCACGAAGCGCGGATAGTGACGGCAGGTGGGACCAATCAATCATGTAACTAAACCTAACATAAAAAATTTATCCCTGAGTCGCATTCATCGGCCGAAAAAGCAAGCATGGGCTTAGAAAGCAACTGCACCCAAGGAGACTGACATGTTCAATACATTTGCAAAATCATTCTTCCGCGCAAGCGGGCTATCCCCCACCCGCTACCAAAACTCGATCCCGGCGTCGTGGTATCGTGAAGACCTGCGCCAACAAGAAGCGCCTAAGCGCTGGGAGGATTGGAGATGATGGATCCCATCCTCAATCTGCCCCCTAATATCTGGCATGGACAGGCAAACAAATACCGCGCCGGGCGGTGGCCCTGGCGCGGTTGTAGATGGCTGTCCGCCAAATGATAAAAGCGCCGGTGCTTCGAAACGCGCGAACAGAAAGAAGCACCGGCACTGTCCCTTTTGGCCCGAAAGCCAAAAGGTATCCAAGTTTATCTTATTCGACCGGAGCTTCGCCCCCACCAAGGCCGTGAACATAGGTGGCAACAGCGCGAATCTCGGCTTCGCTCAAGCGCTCTGTCCACGGAGGCATCACACCGAAACGTGAATAAGTTACCGTTTCAACAAGGGTGTCGTAGTCCCCCCCATAGAGCCAGATGGCATCCGTCAGGTTGGGCGCACCTTGCCAACGGTCGCCGGTCCCGTCGTCCATATGACAGGCTGCGCAATTGTCGAGGTACACCGCTTCACCGGCAGCAACCATGGAAGCATCCTGCGGCTCACCTGACAGAGACATTACGTAGTTAACGGCTTGAGTGATCTCGTCCGGTTCCAGCAATTCGCCGAAGGCTGGCATCTCGGAATATCGCGCGTCGAGGTCTTCCTCGTTCCGAATTCCGTGTGCGATGGTCGTGTGGATCGCTTCGATGTCACCACCCCATAGCCAATCGTCATCCAAAAGGTTGGGGTACCCCTTGGCCCCAGCCGCGCCAGAACCGTGGCACTGGGCGCACCATGTTCGGAACACGGCGCCACCTGCGTTCTGGGCGTATTGGTTCAGGTTTGGATCCTGCGCGATTTCAGTCAGCTCGACCGAGGCAAGCTGCGTGTTGATCTCGGCATTTGCCTCTTCAAAGCGCGCGATCTCTTCAACAACCTGCGCCCGGGTCGAAAATCCAAGCAAACCCGGTGTGGCCGACTTGATTCCCGGCCATGCCGGATAAGCGATGCTATAAAGCACGGCCCAGACGATACAGGCGTAGAACGTCCACAGCCACCAACGCGGCAAAGGTTTATTGTATTCCTTGATCCCGTCCCACTCGTGACCGGTGGTTTCATAATCAAGGTCGTCGTCTTGCTTCTTGTTCATTTCCTCGCCTCCTCAAATGCGGCGGGTTTGTCTTCGTTGCGAAACGGAATGTTGGCCGTGTCGCGATGCGTCTTGTTACTGCCCGGGCGGATGGCCCAGAGGATTACCCCTACAAAGAAGAGGAACAGGAGAAGCAGCATCCAACTGTCGGCGAATTCCCGAAGGAGCGAATAGGTTTCCATCGGCGCCTCCTTATCGGCTTGCATCTGGGGTGAAGGTCGAAAAGTCGACCATTGTGCCCAGCACCTGCAGGTACGCGATCAAGGCGTCTGCTTCGGAAACACCGGGTTGGCCATCAAAGTTGCGCACGTTCACAGCTTCGCCGTACCGCTCAAGCAATCCGTCAAAGTCGCTGTCCGGATCAGCTTGGGCACGGAAGTCTGCACGCGCTGCTTCGATCATATCGTCGGTGTATGGCACTCCAACAAAACCATTGGTCTTCATCACATCGCCGATATGCTCGCCTTCCAATAGAGTCGCTTCAAGAAAGCCATATTTCGGCATCACCGACTCCGGCACCACGGATTGCGGATCACGCAGGTGATCAACATGCCAGTCGTCCGAGTAGCGTCCACCAACGCGGGCAAGGTCAGGCCCTGTCCGCTTGGAGCCCCACTGGAACGGGTGGTCATACATCGACTCTGCGGCAAGGCTATAGTGGCCATAGCGTTCCACCTCGTCGCGCATCGGACGGATCATCTGGCTGTGGCAGACATAGCAGCCTTCGCGCAGATAGACGTCGCGACCCGCCAATTCGAGAGGGGTATAGGGACGCATCCCCTCGACCTTCTCGATGGTGTTTTCAAGATAGAAGAGCGGCACAATCTGCACCAATCCTCCGATGGTCACGACAAGGAAGCTCAAAATCAGCAACAGCGTCGCATTGGTTTCAATGACCTTGTGCTTGTCAAGAATACCCATTGTCCAAGCCTCCTTATTCGGCTGCGATGGCTGCAGAGCTGACAGCGGCATCTTTGGCCGGGCTGCGCTTTACAGTCATCCACAGGTTGTAGCACATGATGAGGGCACCGGTGAGGTACATGACACCACCAAGACCACGCACAACGTACATCGGGAACTTCGCGGCAACGGTGTCGGCAAAGCTGTTCACAAGGAACCCGTTTGCATCGACTTCACGCCACATCAGGCCCTCCATAATCCCTGTGACCCACATCGAGGCCGCGTAGAGAATGATGCCGATAGTGGCGAGCCAGAAGTGCCAGCTGACCATGCCAAGGCTATACAGACGCGTCCGATTCCACAGCTTCGGCACGAGGAAGTAAAGAGCACCGAAGGTGATCATGCCGTTCCAACCAAGCGCACCAGAGTGCACGTGACCAATGGTCCAGTCGGTGTAGTGCGACAGCGAATTCACCGCTCGGATCGACATCATCGGACCTTCGAAGGTCGACATGCCGTAGAAGCCAAGAGAAATCACCATCATCCGGATCACCGGGTCGGTGCGCAGCTTGTCCCATGCGCCAGACAGCGTCATCAGACCGTTGATCATACCGCCCCAGCTGGGCATCCAAAGCACGATTGAGAACACCATGCCAAGGGTCGACGCCCAATCCGGCAGAGCGGTGTAGTGCAGGTGGTGTGGACCGGCCCAGATATACAGAAAGATCAGCGCCCAGAAGTGAATGATCGACAGTTTGTAGCTGAAGACCGGGCGTTCCGCCTGCTTGGGAACGAAGTAATACATCATGCCGAGGAAACCGGCTGTCAGGAAGAACCCCACAGCGTTGTGGCCATACCACCACTGAACCATCGCATCCTGCACACCTGCGAAAACCTGCACAGATTTTGATCCGAAGATCGAGACAGGGATGCTCAGGTTGTTGAACACATGAAGCATCGCAACAGTGACAATAAAGGACAGGAAGAACCAGTTGGCCACATAGATATGCGGCTCTTTCCGCTTGATGATCGTGCCAACGAAGACAGCGAGATACGCCAGCCAGACGATGGTCAACCACAGGTCAACATACCACTCAGGCTCGGCGTATTCCTTGGACTGCGTAGCGCCCAGAAGATAACCGGTCGCAGCCAAAATGATGAATAGGTTGTAGCCCCAGAACACAAACCAAGCCGTGTTGCCGCCCCAAAGACGCGCGGCGCTTGTACGCTGTACCACGTAAAACGATGTCGCGATCAAGGCGTTGCCACCAAACGCAAAAATCACCGCAGAGGTATGGAGCGGACGCAAGCGCCCAAAGTTTGCATAGCCCTGTGCCCATTCAAAGTTGAGCCCCGGAAACGCCAATTGAAACGCGATAAAGGTTCCCGCGAGGAAACCAACCACACCCCAAAACGCCGTCGCGACAACGCCGTAGCGCACCACGCCATCCATGTAGCTTGATTGTAGGACAGCGGCTGGCACCGGTTCATCGGTGTTTCGCAGAGTCCAAAGGAAAAGCCCGGCAGATACCGCCATAATAATAATGGCATGAACCTGATAGGCCAAATCGCGCGCATAACTTGCTGCAATCATCGCAAAGAGCGTGATCAAACCAAGCGCGATCAGCTTGATATAGTTCAACATTTTTTGTCCCTTCGTCGTACCCACACGATTCGGCTGCCATGCGGGCGGTTTTCAGACTGGGCCCTTAATGCGAAACTTGGCCAAACCTATCCTTGATCTGCATCAATAGAATTCAGTGACTTGTTTGATGGGTGTCAAAGCGCATCAGGCGACTTAGGTCGAAGGTGGGTCCAGTGGGAATTCATCCAAGGGAGCCAACCATGTCTTTCAAAACAATTTTGGCCGTCGCGACTGACCAAGCCCAATTGACGGAAACTCTTTCGCAGGCAAGTGATTTGTCGAGGGCGTTGGACGCTCATCTTGATGTGGTCTGTATCGGTGTCGATCGAACTCAAACCGGCTATTATTATGCAGGAATGAACGCCGCGGTACTTCAGGAAACGCTGCATCAAGCGCGCGAAGATGCATCTGAATTGGCAAAAGCTGCAAAACAACAACTGGACCAATCTGGCCTGCGGTGGGGTGTAACTGAAGCGGTGTGCCAATTGGCAGATGTAGCGCGCTTCGTTGCTTCGCACGCTCGGTTCGCCGACCTTGCAGTTGTGCCACGCCCCTACGGCGAAGACCGGGGTATTGAATTGGAACCTGTCGTCGAAGGCGCACTATTTGAAGGGCAATCCCCAGTAATCGTGCTGCCTGACGGCGGGCCACAGCTACAAATGCCCAAAAAAATCGCTATTGGCTGGAACGAAAGCGCCGAAGCGCTTCGGGCTGTCAGAGGTGCTCTACCGTTTCTGAGCGGAGCGCAATCTGCCCATATTGTCGTTATCGACCCGCCTAAACATGGACCAACCCGGTCCGATCCGGGCGGGCAGTTGTCACAATTCCTTGCCCGTCACGGGGTGAAAGTAGAGATTGATGTGCTGTCCAAAACGATGCCTCGGGTGTCTGATGTGATGCGCCGCCATGTCATCGACATCGATGCCGATTTGGTGGTCATGGGTGCATATGGTCATTCCCGCTTCCGCGAGGCCATTCTTGGCGGCGCAACGCGCAATATGCTTGAAAACTGCGAAGTGCCTGTATTCATGGCGCACTAAACACGGTTCTAGCCGGTGAGCAGTCGAAGACCCTGCGTGACATCAGACCGAACAGCTAACCGAAGGCCGGGTTCATCCCCGGCCTTCAACGCAGCGATGATCAACCTGTGATATTGCGGTGCTTCAGTCCTGCGCAATCGGCCGTAAAGCGCACGCATGGTCGGTCCTAGCTGAAGCCAAACCGTTTCCGCCATGGCAAGCATCGCTGGCGCTTGTGCGCGCAGATAAAGTGTTCGATGAAAATCAAGGTTTGTTCGAATATATCCGACTGCATCGCGGTTCGAGATCGCGTCGGAAATCGTTCCGTTGATCGCCTGCAACCGATCTATCAGTGCAAGGTGCGCACGCGGCAAAGCACGGCTGGCGAGTTCCACCTCGATCAACGCTCGCAGTGCGGCGAGTTCCTCGATCCGGTCATTGGACAGTTCTGGTGTCGACACGCGACCAGAGGCCGACATTGATAGTGCGCCTTCCGCAACCAACCGCTGAAACGCTTCACGGGCGGGCGTCATGGACACGTCGAATTCCCGCGCGACCCCACGCAGGGTAAGTTGCTCCCCTGGGGACATCTGACCGAACATGATCCGGTTCCGCAAACCACGATACACGCGATCATGTGCGGATAGGGTTGGTTCGGTAGGGCGGTTCAGGACACTCATACTGAACTGTGATCACACCCTGTGAACGGGTCAAGCGTCAAACCTGAAACGATGCAGCTTCGGGCCTTCATGCCGCAGCCAGGACCGCGCGTCGCTATGAGGACCATAAAGCTGATCGACCACACGCCAGAAATCTGCCGAGTGGTTCATTTCCTGCAAATGCGCAACCTCATGCGCCGCCACATAATCAAGCACAAATTTAGGAGCGAGGATCAAACGCCAAGAATACATTAGTGCGCCCGCGGACGAACACGATCCCCAACGGGATCGCGTGTCGCGCAACGTCAATCGGGTGTAGCGGCGGCCCAATCGTTCTGCATAGCGATCAGACGCGCAAGTCAACGCGATTCGCGCTTGTTCCTTAAGCCAGGTTTGCAGGTGAATGCGCCCCTTCCCGGCAGGCGTGGGCAAGGTGATCCTGCCATCTCCAATCGTAAGACGTTTTTCGGAACCTTGTACGATCTCAAAGGATTGCCCGCCCACGTCTAAACGAGACCCCGATCCGACAAGCTCTGGGCCAACCTGTTTCGACAGATGCCCTACGACCCAGTCGCGCTTTTCTTCGGCGAAAGCTAGGGCTTCACGCTCTGACACGCCGCGCGGTACGGTCAGCGTCACACCACCGTCGACTCT
Source organism: Paracoccaceae bacterium (assembly GCA_024742575.1). Taxonomy (GTDB): domain Bacteria; phylum Pseudomonadota; class Alphaproteobacteria; order Rhodobacterales; family Rhodobacteraceae; genus Marivita. The sequence goes on from JANSYF010000003.1 coordinate 119,989, forward strand.
TGAGATCCGAAGTGTCATGCGGCGCGCACGCGCATTTTTCCGCAGTTTTAACGGAATTTCGGGGTTGCCGGGAAAGGTAGTGACGCCCATATGCCGCTCGATGAACTCTGCGCCCTAAAGCCTTTGACACGGGTTCGGTGTTATGGCAGTTGGCGCAGATTGTCGATATGACCACGCAATAAAGGGGATGACCCATGCCCAAGGAAGAATGGGGCGTCAAACGTGTTTGCCCGACCACTGGCAAGCGCTTTTATGACCTGAACGCAAATCCGATCATCAGCCCGTATACCGGCGAAGTGGTCGAGATTGACACAGGCAAGACCCGCATGATTGCGGCAGACGCCGAAGACCGCCAAAACAAGGCAAAAGCGAACGACACTGAAGAAGTGGACGTTTTGGAAGATGATGACGTCGATGTCGATCTCGAAGACGATGATGTCCTTGAGGATGACGACGACGATAACGTCTCGCTGGACGACATCGCCGACGTTGCTAGCGAAGACGACGATTAATTTCTGCGAAAGGGGCGGAATCACGCTTGATCCCGCCCCCGGCATTGCGTAATTGAACGCGCACTAAAGGGGCCTTAGCTCAGCTGGGAGAGCGCTTGCATGGCATGCAAGAGGTCAGGGGTTCGATCCCCCTAGGCTCCACCAAATTGCCAACATCCAAATCTATGGCTTGTCTTTCACGCGCTTCCAGCACCGACGCGCGACTGTAGACCGTGTTCGTTTGAACATTGATGCCACTATTAATCAGGTGCCTTGAAAATCAGAGTTTCAAGACGCGAATCACTGTGCCAATATTCAAGAAAAATAATCTTGGCGGCAGCAGTATATGTTTCAGGCACAGGCATTGTGGCGCTACCGGTATGGCTCTTTTGCCGACAAGTTCCGGTATCAATATGTCATTTCGCGATCGACTGAAGTGATCGACGGGTTCCAAGAACACCGTCTAGGCGACCTAAAGCTTTATTCCGGTAAAGAATTGCCAATACGGGAACTGATGGATGTTTCGGGTTCCAAAGTCGGCTATTTGCTTGGCATCGCCGTTGGTATGAATGCGCCAGAAACGCCAAACACTCTGACCTTACCATTCGAAAAAAGCGTCAAGGATTTCTGGACCCGCTTTGAAAACTGGCTGGACGATGCTGCAGGACGCTATGCGTTTGTGGTAAACCCATCGGACGGTCCGCGTCTCTATACTGATCCCGTCGGAATGATTGGTGCTGTCTATAACTCCGAAGACGGCTATGTCGCTTCCTCGCCCATGCTGGCCATCAAGCGCCCATTGCGGCCAAATCCGAAATTTGATTTTGATGTAATCCGCAATCGAGCAGGAAAACTAACCCTATTTCATACAGCCGACGAGGATGTGAAGCGCCTCAATCCTAGTTACTACCTTGATCTCAACACTCTGGAACCCTCACGATTTTGGCCACGCAATGTCAGTTTCAAGCTGGAACCAGAAAACCCGATCGATATCTACGAAGAAATCATCACAACCGCGCGCGCCAATATCGGAGCAATTGCAAAAGACTACCGTTGCTCTTTGCCAGTTTCCGGGGGAATGGACAGCCGCTTGCTGCTGGCGTTCGCAGGACCCCACTTGGACAAGATCGACCAGTTCTACACTCACATCAACAATTACTCCACGCGGCGCGATGCAGCGATCGCGCAAGAGCTGTGTAACCTCTGTAAAGTTGAACACGATGTGCACGACCGGCGGCATTTTGGGATCGGCCCACGTGAGGTTCGCCTAAATCAGCGCGCTCATGAACTGACTTACGGCGCCCCAGCTTCACCACCCGTAGAATACCGGAATGGCGTGATCAAAGGTGTTCCTGAAGGCAATGTCATTCTCAGAGGCCATCAAACGGACCTACTGAGAGCCGTTTATGTGTTTCGCCCTCAACCAGAATGGCGCGACCCGGATTGGCAAATCGAACGCCTTTTGGTTGTCCCTCGCGCTGATTTCAACAGCACCATCGCAGATCGTTTCCGCGATGACTTTGTCGCTTGGCAATCGACCCTGCCAGATACCGCAATGGACAAGGCCGCCGATTTCATGTTCTTGGAAGTCTATTCCAACTCCTCGATCGGTGCGTCGTTCCCGGCACTGTGGCGCAACTTCTACATGTCACCCTACAACAGCCGCCGTTTAATCACTCTGTCCCTGCAGTTCTCGGAAAAACGCCGACGCGCGTCAGAACCAGTGTTCGAGTTAATCGAGATGATGAACAAAGATTTTTCGAGGGTGCCTTTCGATTCCGAAGCCCCCCCATCTTTGGATGACAAACAAGAATGGAGTGTGGGGGCCAAGTCGACATTGAAACGCCGGGAGAGAACTGTCGAAAAGCTTCTAAAATACGCCTGAATATTTCTTAGGCGCTGGTCACGACGAACGCGACACATCACCTAAAACGCTGATTTCAGGCGCACGAGCCGTTAAAGATTGGCAGACAAGCGCAGACAACAGCCGGAATTCCTTTTCGCGCGATGTTCCCTTGCGCCAGACCATCCCGATGGTACGAGACGGAGCAGTTCCGCGAAAAGGGCGCGCCACAACGATATCCTGATGTGCGACTTCGGATTTGACGTAGAGTGCGGGCATCAGCGACAACCCCATGCCCGTCGCCACCATCTGCCGAAGCGTATCAAGGCTGGTGCCTTCGTAATCATGCGACAGTTCCACACCGTAATCTTCCGAGATCGTCCGGACTAATTCGTGTAGCCTGTGCCCCGGCTCGAGCGAAAGGATGGTTTCGCCACGCAGCATCACTGGATCGATTTCAAGCTCGCGTGCCAACCGATGGTCCGATGGCATCACAACTTGAATCGGTTCACGGAACAACGAGAGTGTATCAAGCTCTGCCCTGTTGACCGGCAATGGAAAGAAAAGCAGGTCCAGTGTGCCTTCTTCGAGGCTGCGCAATAAAACATCAGGCAAGCCTTCGCGAATATACAGGCCGAGTTTCGGATATTTCTGATGCAAATCCGGGATCACGAGGGGCAGGAAATAGGATCCGACGGTCTGGACCACACCGATCCGGATAACCGAACTCAAAACGCTTTGCCCCGATTTAGCGATCGTGTGGATTTCGGTCACTTCCCGCAGGATACGCCGCCCGCGCTCTGCGATCTCTTTGCCAGTCGGGGTCATCATCACCTTGGCCCGACTGCGCTCAACAAGGCTCGTGCCCAATCGCATCTCAAGCTCTTTGATCTGCGCACTTAGCGTGGGCTGGGTCACATTGCAGGATTCCGCCGCGCGCCGGAAATGCAGGTGGTCCGCGACCGCCACGAGATATCGAAGTTGCTGCAGACTGGGCACTTCATCGCCTCTGATAGCTATGCTCTATCAAATAGGCGATTATTTTCGATTTGGTCAATAAGAAACGCACCCTATCTCGTTTAATGGATAAGGGAGCGCGCAGACGTGCAGAGGTTCAAGAACATACTTTTTGTTTGCGATGAACACAGCGCATATGAACTTGCGCTGGAGCGCGTGATTTGGCTTGCCTGCAACAACGCGGCACGCGTCACGATGGTTTCCACCATCGACACTGGTGGCTCGAATGACGCGTCGCGCCTGTTTTCCATGATCCCGGGCCTTGGCAACTCGGATATCAGCGAAACCGTGATCGCAGTGCGTCGCATGAAGCTTGAAGACCGCGCAAAAGCGCTCCGCAACCAAGGCATAACTGTTGAAACAAAACTTCTGATCGGCACACCGTTCATCGAAATCATCAGACAAGTCCTGCGGGACGGGCATGACATCGTCATCAAAGGGGCGCATCGCGCGGCAGGAAGACGGTTCTTTCCCGGGGCGGACATGCATCTTTTGCGCAAATGCCCCTGTCCAATCTGGGTGCTGAACGCAGCCTCGGAACCACAAGCCAAACGCATTCTGGTGGCCGTTGACCCTGATCCGACCGACCCGAACCGCGACAGCCTGAACCGTATGATCATGGAACTTGCCACGTCTTTGGCCCGCGATCACGGTGCCAAGCTTGACGTGATGAATGTCTGGCGCCTTCAGGAAGAGGCGACGCTGCGGCATGAATTGGCAAATTTCCCCGACGAAGACATTGACCGCCTTGTCGCCAAGGCACAGGACGACAGCAAATCAAAGTTACAGGACCTTGTTGCCGGATTCTCGGACTATGACGACATCATGCTTGTTCTGCACATCAAGGGGGTCGCGGGTGACGTGATCCCCGAACATGTGACCGCCGAAAGCATCGACACCATCGTCATGGGCACGCTGACCCGAACAGGGGTTGCCGGATTGTTCATCGGCGACACCGCAGAAACCATTCTAAACCATGTCAGTTGCTCGGTCCTGACCGCGAAAGCCCCCGGCTTCGTCACTCCGATCGGCGCTGGACCCGCAGGAGGACTCCACTGATGGCTGGCGGATTTCCAACCGACACGCGCGGCAACGGGCTGACCGGGATTGTCCCGGTCCTGTTTGCCGCGGCGCTTTTTGCCTGGTTCGCGTCCATGGTGCCGACCATCGCTGCGACCGAGGTCATTCGCGTGTCGGTCCCGTGGATCCCTTCTTTGGGCATCGAACTGGCCTTCTTGGTGGACGGGCTCAGCCTTACCTTTTCGTTGCTCATTTCGGGCATCGGCACGTTGGTCTTGCTCTATTCCAACACCTACCTTGCCGGGCATCCGCAATACGCACGGTTTGCTCTTTTCTTGACGGCCTTCATGGTGTCGATGCTGGGTCTCGTTCTGGCCGACGACCTGATCCTGCTGTTCGTGTTTTGGGAACTGACGACGCTCACCTCCTACATGCTGATCGGGTTCTCGCACGAAGCCGAGAAAAGCCGCCGGAACGCGTTGCAAGCGCTGTTCGTCACCGGCGCAGGGGGTCTGGCATTCCTCGCCGGGTTGATCCTGTTGGCTGCGGCTTCTGGAACGACCAACATTTCAGGCATCATCGCACAGGGCAGTGCGCTCAAAGAGCACGCCATGTACCTGCCCATCCTGATCCTGCTTTTGGCGGGCACCTTCACCAAATCGGCACAGGTGCCCTTCCACTTTTGGCTGCCCAACGCGATGGCCGCCCCGACCCCGGTCAGCGCTTTCCTGCATTCGGCCACCATGGTTAAGGCAGGCGTCTACGTCATGGCACGGATGCACCCGGCGATGTCCGGCACAGATGTCTGGCTCTGGACGCTGACGATCCTCGGTGCGGTGACGGCTGTCTTTGCCAGCCTGCTTGCGCTGCGCCAGACCGACCTCAAGCAGGCGCTGGCTTACACGACACTCATGGCGCTTGGCACGCTGACTCTCTTTCTGGGGCAGGAGTCGGGCTACGCGATGACCGCCTTCGCGACCTTCCTGATCGTGCATTCGCTCTACAAGGCGTCGCTTTTCCTTGTGGTCGGCTGTATCGACCTCTCCACTGGCACGCGCGAGACCGACCAACTCGGCGGTTTGGGACGGCTTATGCCGATCACCGCGGTCGCCGCAGCTCTGGCCGCCTTGTCGATGGCGGGCTTCCCGCCGTTCCTTGGCTTCATCGGCAAGGAACTGAAATACGCAGGCGCGATCGCTGTGGCTTCCGAGCCTCTGTTTGTGGCGGGTGCCGCGCTTTTGTCGAACGCGCTTATGCTCACCGTGGCCGGGGTCGTGGCCTTTCGACCGTTCTGGCAGGGCAGCGTGCCCTCCGGACAATCGCCGCGTGAAGCGCCTTGGCAGATGTGGGCTGGTCCGATCATTCTTGCCAGCCTTGGCGCGATCTTCGGCATCTATCCTGACTTGCTGCAAGTTGCGCTGATCAACCCGACCGTGATTTCACTGACCGGCGAAATTGGCGAGGCGAAAGAACTGAAGCTTTGGGCTGGTGTCAACATTCCGCTTTTCCTGAGCATCGCCACTTTTGTTCTGGGCCTGCTGTTCTACTGGCACCACGTCAAGTTGCGTGCGAAAATTGAAACGGTTTTCCAAACAATTCCGAACCTCGACAAAGGTTGGGACAGCTTCCTTGACGGTCTCAAGGGATTTGCAAAGTGGCAAACCCTGCGGGTGCAAAATGGCAAGCTCTCCAGCTATCTCTTTGGCACGTTCCTGACCATTGCGGCAGGTATCCTGCTGACGCTGGTTTACACGGGTATGCCCATGATCGCCGTCGATCTGTCGGATGTGGAGTGGAAGCACACCTCTATCGCCCTTTTGACCATCGCCGGGGCATTGCTCGCGCTGGTCACCAACTCGCGCATTGCAGGCATCGCTGCCCTTGGCGTGGTCGGCATCGGCATCGCGATGATCTTTATCGTTTTCAGCGCCCCCGACGTGGCGATCACGCAGCTCCTCGTCGAAACGCTGGTGGTTGTGCTGGTGGCTGTCGTGATGCTGCGCCTGCCGTCGATGCCCAAAGCCGAGTTCCGATTGAACCATGCGGTACTGTCCGTGGCCGTCGGTGCGTCTGTCTCACTGATCCTGATCGCGGTGGTGTCCAGCCCGCTTGACCTGCGCCTGACCGATTACTTTGAAGCGACAAGCTGGCCCGAGGCGTACGGGCGCAACATCGTCAACGTCATCCTCGTGGACTTCCGCGCGCTCGACACATTCGGAGAGATCGCCGTGGTCGTGATCGCCGCCCTGTCGGCCTATGCGCTGCTGCGCACAACACGCAAAGGAGACCAGAAATGAATTCCGTCATCCTGCGCGTCGGCACGCGCTACCTTGCCGGTCTGCTGCTCGTGTTCTCGTTCTACATGATGCTGCGCGGCCATAACGAACCGGGTGGCGGGTTCATCGGTGGTCTGAGCGGGGCCACCGGATTTGTCCTCTACGCCATCGCCTGCGGCACCCAAGACGCCCGTGCTGCGCTGCGGGTGATGCCACAGACCATCGCGATCTGGGGGCTCGGCATCGCCCTTGCCGCCGGGTTGTTTGCAGCGATCTTCGGTGACGCGCTTTTCACTGGGCAATGGCTTTTCATCGGCGCAACCGAGACGGAAAAGGGCCTGCCCCTGTCGTCGGTGCTGGTCTTTGACATCGGCGTCTACCTCGTGGTGTTCGGGTCGATCCTCACCCTTGTCTTTGCCATGGAGGAGGAAATCTGATGGAGTTTCTTTTTGCCATCACCATCGGCGTTCTGGTCGCATCAGCGGTCTACCTGATGCTGTCGAACCACCTATTGCGGTTCATCTTCGGGCTGGTTTTGATCTCGAACGCCGCAAACCTGACGATCTTTGTCTCGGGTCGTCTGACCGATGGCGCTCCGCCGCTGATCCGCGAAGGAGCCGATGCGCCGCTTGTCGATGTGGCAAACGCTCTACCCCAAGCGCTGGTACTGACTGCCATCGTGATCGGCTTTGGCCTTTTCGCCTTTGCCATCGTGCTGGTCTTTCGCGCGTGGACGACCCTGAATTCCCTGACGCCGGACGACATGCGTTTGGCCGAACCCGAAGAGGCACCTAAGTGAGCTGGCTTCTTGCACTTCCCGTCGTCATCCCCTTCCTGACGGCTGTCCTTGCCTTCCTGACGCGGCAAAGCCCCTTGGGGCGCTGGATTTCCGTTGCCGGATCAGCGGTCCTGCTGATCGCCTCCATCGTGCTGATGAATACAGTCCTGCGTGAAGGGGTGATTGCCGGGCAGATGGGCCAGTGGCCCGCGCCCTTTGGCATCACGCTGGTGGCAGATCTTCTGTCTGCCGTGATGGTCCTGATCACCGCCATCGTCGCGGTTGCCGTGTCGATCTATGCCATCGCGGATGTCGACGAAGGGATGGAACGTCTGGGCTATCACGCGCTTTTCAACATGCTCATCGCGGGTGTGGTCGGCGCGTTTATCACCGGTGACCTCTTCAACCTCTATGTCTGGTTCGAAGTGATGCTGATCGCATCCTTTGGCCTGTTGGTACTAGGCGGACGGCCCGAACAGATCGACGGCGGAGTAAAATACGTAGCGCTGAACCTTGTTTCAACGATCATGTTCCTGACCGGGATTGGCCTGCTCTATGGCATGACCGGAACGCTGAACATGGCGGACCTTGCCAGCGCGGTGGACGGCGCTGACCAGCGCCTTCTGACCATCGTCGCGGTCCTGTTCATGATCGCGTTTGGGGTCAAAGCAGCCGTGTTCCCACTGTTTTTCTGGCTGCCCGCCTCCTATCACACGCCAGCATTTTCAGTCTCGGCGGTCTTTGCCGGATTGCTGACCAAGGTGGGGGTCTATGCTCTCCTGCGGATGTTCACGCTGGTGTTTGACCACGACACCGCCTTCACCCACACGATCTTGCTCTGGGTCGCGGGCCTGACCATGGTAGTCGGCGTTCTGGGCGCGGCCGCACAATCCGACATGCGCAAGATCCTGTCGTTCCACATCGTGAGCCAGATTGGCTACATGATCTTAGGCCTTGCGCTGCTGACCCCGCTCGCCATTGTTGGCGCGGTGTTCTACCTCGTGCACCATATCGTGGTGAAAGCGAACCTGTTCCTGATCGCGGGCGTCGCCCAGCGCATTGCAGGCGGAACCGAGCTGTCTCGGATAGGCGGTCTCTACAAGTCTGCGCCTCTCTTGGCAGTTCTTTTCGTCGTACCCGCCTTCTCGCTCGCTGGCTTCCCGCCGCTCTCGGGGTTCTGGGCCAAGTTCCTTCTGGTGAAGGCGGCACTCGACGTGCAGGGCTGGATCATCGCAGGTGTCGCATTGGCGGTGGGTCTGCTGACCATCTACTCCATGACCAAGATCTGGGCGCAGGCGTTCTGGGAACCGCATCCCGACGGAATCGAGCCGAAGCTTTCATCGCTCAGCAACCGAGACCGCGCTGCAATGCTGATCCCGATTGCAGGGCTGGCTATCCTGACCGTCATCATCGGCGTCATGCCTGAACCCTTCGTGCAATTCGCCAAAGCATCTGCCGCGCAGCTTCTTGACCCGACTGCCTACATCACGGCCGTATTGGGAGAGCAGCCATGAACACCTTTGGACTTAACATCATCCTTGCCCTTGCATGGGTCGCGTTCACCGGCTCTGTATCTCTGGTCGGCCTGATCACAGGTTTCGTGATCGGTTACAGTGCGCTGTGGTTGATCCAGCCGTTGATCGGAACAAGCACCTATTTTCGGCGTGTTACCGCGTGGATCAAGCTGATCATCATGTTTCACTATGAACTCATCGTGTCGAGTTTTGCAGTGGCGGTGGACGTGCTGACTCCGAAACACAGGTCGCGACCAGCGATCATCGAAGTGCCATTGGCCGTGAAGTCAGACACCGGCATTTTGTTGGTCACGAACCTGATCTCGCTAACCCCCGGCACACTGAGCCTTGATGTAAGCGAAGACCGCAAGACGCTGCTCGTGCACGCGATGTTTGCCGACGACCCCGACGCCCTACGCAAAAGCCTGAAAGACGGGATGGAGCGTTGGGTGATTGATGCCGTGGAGGGCGCGTGATGGATGGTTTTCTCGAAATCAGTCTTGAGATCGGCTTCATGTGTGTGGTCCTGTCGGTTGTTCTGGCCTTCCTCCGATTGATCAAGGGGCCAAGCCTTCAGGACCGTGTTGTCGCCCTCGATTTTATGACGGTGGCAATCGTCGCATTCTGCGGCTTGGCCGCCATCCGCTATGGCACAAGCGCGTTCCTTGACGTCGCCTTGGTTCTGGCCTTGGTCGGTTTCCTTGCCACCGTGGCGCTGGCCCGCTTTGCTGAACGCAACACGGAACGGTCTAGAGAAAGGTCAGATGATGATTGAGATTATTACCGGTTTGCTGATCATACTCGGCGGCGTCTTCGCCGTGATTGGTGCCGTCGGCCTTTTACGTTTGCCGGATGTTCTGCTTAGGATGCACGCTTCGACCAAGATCGGCACGCTGGCCTGTGGCGTAATTATGCTGTGCTGTGCGCTGTTTTTTGGAACGTCGGATATCATCATCCGCGCTGTTGCCGTGGTGTTGTTCCTGCTGCTCACGGCCCCCATCGGCGCACATATGATCGGCCGCTCGGTTGTGTCCACTGGCGTGCCGCTATGGAAGAACGAAGGGATTGAACAGTCAGAACTTGATGGCACATTGCTGAATGAACACGAAACGCCGCAAAACCGCTGACGTCACAAACAGAAAAGGCCGCTCAATCGAGCGGCCTTTTGGGGTAATCCGAAGGTTGGATCAGCCGTTCACGCTGTCCTTGAGTGCCTTGGCAATGGTCATCTTGACCACCTTGTCGGCTTCTTTCTTGAACTGCTCGCCGGTGGCCGGGTTGCGTACCATGCGCTCGGGGCGTTCGCGGCAGTAGATCTTGCCAACACCGGGAAACGTCACGGCACCGCCGCCTGATACTTCTTTGGTGATGATGTTGGTCACTGCGTCCAGTGCTGCTCCGGCGGTTTTCTTGTCGCTGCCCATTTCTTCGGCCAGAGCGGCCACAAGCTGGGTCTTGGTCATTGGTTTCGCCATTTCGTGGTCTCCTTAACTGCCC